>CAZSAF010000174.1:0-5711 GCA_964604605.1 uncultured Lachnospiraceae bacterium | reverse complement strand
GCAGCTCCGAAAAATCCGGCAGGGTAACCCCCGCCAGGGTACCGGACTCCACCGTGGTGGTCTCCGGCGCCGTGGACACCTCCGTGCGGATCTGATCCACCTCCCGGCCGCAGCCTCCAAGAGTCAGTGCCAGCACTGCCGCCAAGGCCAAACTGAATCCCCTTACACGCCGCATTTTCTTCGATCTTTCCCCTTTTTCTCTGGTCTTCCGCTTGGATGAGCCAAGCGGTGTGTTTTTCCGCACTCCGAAACAGGCCTGTCCTAACGGGTAATGCCCAGCCTGTCCAGCACGTCCCGCTGTTTCTGCTCCATGATCTCCCGTTCATCCTCTTCTATGTGGTCGTACCCCATCAGGTGAAACATGCTGTGGGCCACCAGGAAGGCCAGCTCCCGCTCCAGGCTGTGGCCGTAGGCCGCCGCCTGCTCCCGGACCTTGGGGACGGAGATGGCAATATCCCCCAGCAGCAGCTCCCCGGTTTCCGGATGAAAGCAGAACTCCCCCTCCGGTTCCTCCAGGATGGAAAAATCCCCCAGTGCGGGAAATTCCATCGCCGGGAAGGAAAGCACGTCCGTGGTGCGGTCTATGCCCCGGAACTGCCGGTTCATCTCCCGGATTTCCTCCCCATCCGTCAGCAGCACGCTGACCTCCGCCTCATAGGGGCAGCCTTCATAGTCCAGGGCCGCCTCCACCACCTGCCGGATCAGCTCCTCGTAGGGCAGCTCCAGCAGTTCCTGGGATTCATAGTCGATCTGGACGGTCATAGGCCCCGCCACCTTCTCTCACCGCTTTCTCCCAGTGGCCGGCCGGAAACCCGTCTCCGGTGCTGCTCCATTCGTTTCTCCCGGGGTTGTTCCTTCTTTTCATAGCTCTCATAGGCTTCCACAATCTTTTGCACCAGCGGATGACGCACCACATCCCGGTTGCTCAAATGGATCTGGGCAATCTCATCCACTCCCTGCAGCACCTTCAGGGCCACGTCCAGACCGGAGACGGCACCGGCAGGCAGGTCCTTTTGGGTCACGTCCCCGGTGATGACAACCTTGGAGCCAAAGCCAATGCGAGTCAAAAACATCTTCATCTGGGCCGGCGTGGTGTTCTGGGCCTCATCCAGAATGATAAAGGCATTGTCCAGCGTGCGGCCCCGCATGTAGGCCAATGGCGCCACCTCAATCAGTCCCTTCTCCAGGTTGTGCTGAAAGGCTTCCGCCCCCATAATCTGATGCAGGGCGTCGTACAGGGGGCGCAGATAAGGGTCTATCTTGCTCTGCAGGTCACCGGGCAGAAAGCCCAGCTTCTCTCCCGCTTCAATGGCCGGCCGGGTTAAAATCAGCCGGTTTACCTCATTGTTTTTGAAAGCCTGGATGGCCATGGCCATCGCCAGATAGGTTTTTCCGGTGCCGGCAGGACCCAGGCCGAAGCAGATCATCTTTTCCCGGATGGCGTCCACATACTGCTTCTGCCCCAGGGTCTTGGGCTTGATGGGCTTTCCGGCCACGGTCCGGCAGATAATATCCCGGTCAATCTCCAGAATGGCATCCTCCTTCTCCTCAAAGGAAAGGGAGAGGGCGTAATCCACATTCTGCTCTGTGATGCCGCTTCCCCGGCGGGCCAGCTCCAGCAGGTTCTTAAACACACTCTCCGCCTTTTTGACCGTGGCGTCCGGTCCAATGATTTTAATGCCATCGTCCCTGGGCACCAGGGAAACCCGGAGAGTGCGTTCTATTTTTTTTAGGTAGACATCCAGCTGGCCGCAGACGGCCTGCATATACTCCGCCGGAATGTCCATGGTGATCTCCACAATACTCAATATTTCCGCTCCTCTTTTATTCCTTGAAATTTGCTCCCTGTTATTTTACCATTTTTTCAGTGAAAATGAACCCCCTTTTTGAAAAAAAGGAAATAAGAACGGGAAAGGGCCGCGGCCGCCCTCATAGGATCTCCGCGCCAAAGGGCATCAATGCCAGCTTGGCCAGTTTGAAATGCTGCAGGCCAAAGGGAATCCCCACGACGGTGATGCACAGAAGAAGGCCCCAGCCCACATGCTCCAGAGCCAATGCCCAGCCGGGCAGCAGAATCCATACCACATTGAGCAGGAAGGAGCCGGCGCCGCCTCCATAGCGGACATCCTTCCCAAATGGGAAGAAACACAGGGAGCCCAGTTTAAAGCATTGGAGCCCCACCGGGATTCCCACCACGGTCACACACCAGAGGCAGCCGGCCAGATACCAGCTGAGGCCGCTGAGGCAGCCTCCAAAAATAAACCATAACAGATTTCCCAGACATCCCATAAGCATTCCCTCCGTTTTCCGGCAGCCAGGGCTGCCTCTGCTGCTATGAGTGTGACACAAACGGAGAATTCTGTCAAATGAAGATTTTCAGTCGGCAACCTCTGCCGGTTCCTCCGGCAGGGCCTCCAGGGGCTGAGGGACTCCCAAAGGGCCTTCCAGGGTCACGGTGCCGGATACGGTAAGCTGGAAGGCGTCCGCTGTCCGCTTACTCCCGGTACTCCGGAAGAATCATCCAGCACTGGTAGCCATCCGGCGTTTTCCGCAAGCCCCGGAGGACCATGCCGCTTCCGGCACAGAGATTCAAAAAGCGCTCCGGCGAGAGGCCGCCGATCTTGATCTGTACGCGGTCCCGGAGCCATTCCAGGAGTTTTCGAAAGATGGGCGCTACCACTCTGCATACTGGATGGAGCAGATGTTCCCGGTGATCCGCATTTCCTCCCGGGTATAGTTCTCCCACCATCCGTTTTCTCCAGTATATGCCTGTGCCGGATGGGAAATGAATGGGGCGGAGACACTAAAATAGGACGGCCCCTGTTCCGGAACCGCCCTGTTTACCGATTTGTTTTAGTTGTACTTACGCTTTCTCGCAGCTTCAGACTTCTTTTTACGTCTTACGCTGGGTTTCTCGTAATGTTCTCTTTTGCGAATCTCCTGCTGGATTCCGTCCTTCGCACAGTTTCTTTTAAATCTGCGGAGAGCGCTGTCCAACGATTCATTTTCTTTCACGATTACGTTCGCCATGACTCACACCTAACCTCCCTCCAGTTGTAAAATTGTGCAACTGTTTGGGTACTTTTTAGCACATCTTAAATTATATCATATTATTTCATTTCGTCAATAAAAAATTCAACGAAAATGAAAAATCTCCTATTTTTTTATCTGTGCCGCCACCGTATCCAAAGCTTTTGCCAGCGCTTCATCAATGCCGGCAGGGTTCTTGCCGCCGGCCTGGGCCATTCCCGGGCGTCCGCCGCCGCCGCCGCCCACTAGGGAGGCAATGGCCTTGATCAGGTTGCCTGCATGGGCGCCCTGCTTCTGGGCCCCCTCTGTGGTCATGGCAATCAGGTTCACCTTGCCGTCCTGAGCGGAGGCCAGCACCACCACGCCTTCTCCCAGCTTCTCCTTCAGCTGGTCACCCAGCTCCCGGAGCTCGTTCATGTCCACACCTTCTACCTTGGAAGCCAGTACCTTGACGCCTTCCACTTCCTTTACCTGGTCCATCACGTCTCCCAGGGCTTCCCGGGCCAGCTGGCTCTTCAGCTTTTCATTCTCCGACTGGAGCCCCTTGATCTCCTCGTTCATCTGCTGGATCCGGGCCTCCAGGTTGGCCGGTGTGGTCTTGGCTGCCTGGGCCGCGCCGTGGAACTGCTTCTCCAGCTCCGCAAAGTGGGCTATCAGGCCGGTGGAGGTCAGGGCCTCAATCCGGCGCACACCGGCGGCAATGCCGGTCTCCGAAAGGATCTTGAAGCAGTGGATGGCGCCGGTGTGGGGAACATGGGTGCCGCCGCACAGTTCCGTGGAGAAGTCACCCATGGTGACCACCCGCACCTCGTCGCCGTATTTCTCTCCAAACAGGGCCATAGCCCCGGTTTTTTTTGCCTCCTCCAGGCTCATAACCTGGGTGTTCACCGGCAGGTCCTCCAGGATTTTCTGGTTCACCAGCTGTTCCACCTGTGCCAGCTCCTCCGGCGTCATAGCGGAAAAGTGGGTGAAGTCAAAGCGCAGCCGCTCGGCATCCACATAGGAACCGGCCTGCTCCACATGGGTACCCAGAGTCAGCCGCAGTGCCTTCTGCAGCAGGTGGGTGGCGCTGTGGTTCCGGGCAGCTGCCCGTCGCTTCTCTCCGTCCACCTTCAGGTACACCGGATCCCCGATCTTGAACATGCCGGCCGTTACCTGGCCCACATGGCCAATCTTGCCGCCGGCCAGCTTGAGGGTATCCTTCACCACAAATTCCGCCCCATCCGGGCCGGTGATGATGCCGGTGTCCGCCTGCTGGCCGCCGCTGGTGGCGTAGAAGGGGCTGGCTTTGGTGAGAATGGTACCGGTCTGGCCGTCGGTGAGGGCCTGCACCAGCTCCTCCTCAGTGGTCAGCACCACAATCTCCGAGTCGTCCTCCAGCTTTTCATAGCCGGTAAATCCTGTGGTCAGGGCCGGGTCAATGGACTGGTACACGGTGACATCCGCCCCCATATAGTTGGTGGACTTCCGGGCAGCCCGGGCCTTTTCCTTCTGCTCCTTCATGCAGGCGGCAAAGCCCTCATCGTCCACCTGGAAGCCCTTCTCCTCCAGAATCTCCTTGGTCAGGTCCAGCGGGAAGCCGTAGGTGTCGTACAGCTTAAAGGCGTCCGCCCCGTTCAGGGTCTTCTGGCCGTTCTGCACCAGGCCGGCCTCCAGGTCAGCCAGAATGCTCAGGCCCTGGTCAATGGTCTTGTTGAATTTTTCCTCTTCCTCGTCAATGACGCTGCAGATAAAATGCTCTTTCTCCTCCAGCTCCGGATATCCATCCTTGGATACCTCAATCACCTTTTTGCTCAGGGTGGTCAGGAACTTGCCCTGGATCCCCAGCAGGCGGCCGTGGCGGGCAGCCCGGCGCAGCAGGCGGCGCAGCACATAGCCCCGGCCCTCGTTGGAGGGCAGAATGCCGTCGGAGACCATGAAGGTCACCGAGCGAATGTGATCCGTGATCAGCCGTAGGGAAATATCCTTCTGGTGGTCGTCGTTGTATTCCACACCGGCCAGCTGGCACACATTGTCCAGCAGCGCCCGGATGGTATCAATGTTGAAGATAGAGTCCACATCCTGCACCACTACAGCCAGACGCTCCAGGCCCATGCCAGTGTCAATATTTTTGTGCTCCAGCTCCGTGTAGTGGCCGTGTCCATCCCCGTCAAACTGGGTGAACACATCGTTCCAGACCTCCATGTACCGGTCGCAGTCGCAGCCGACGCCGCAGGTGGGCTTGCCGCAGCCGTACTTCTCTCCCCGGTCATAGTAGATTTCCGAGCAGGGGCCGCAGGGGCCGGCGCCGTGCTCCCAGAAGTTGTCCTCCTTGCCGAACCGGTAAATCCGATCCGCGGGAATCCCAATCTCCTTGTTCCAGATATCAAAGGCCTCATCGTCATCCAGATAGACCGAAGGGTACAGCCGGTCCGGATCCAGGCCCACCACCTGGGTCAGGAATTCCCAGGACCAGTGCAGGGCCTCCCGCTTGAAATAGTCCCCAAAGGAGAAGTTGCCCAGCATCTCAAAGAAGGTGCCGTGGCGGGCGGTTTTTCCCACGTTCTCAATATCGCCGGTGCGGATACATTTCTGGCAGGTGGCCATCCGGGTGCAGGGGGGAACCTCCTGGCCGGTGAAATAGGGCTTCAGGGGGGCCATGCCCGCCGGGATCAGCAGAACGCTGTTGTCATTATGGGGAA
>CAZSAF010000173.1:0-5746 GCA_964604605.1 uncultured Lachnospiraceae bacterium | reverse complement strand
CGGGGCTGAAGGTTTCCCAGATGCGGGTGGCCTCTCCCTTCAACGATTATTCCGAGGATTCCCTGAATTTATACCGGGTCATTGACCCGGAAATCTGGGTGAAGCTGGTGGGACGCGTCCGGGGCGCCAATTTTGCCAGCATTTACGGAAAGACCAAGGCCATGGGATACCGGAATATTAAGCTGCCGGAGGGGCACACTTGGAAGTCCTACACCCTGTTCCTGCTGGATACCCTGCCGGCCCGGCTGCGGGCTGGACGAGGAGACCATCCATGAGCTGGAGACCCACGGCTACCGGATCCGGCGCAACGGAGTCTCCAACTACACGGTCAACAAAAAATCCCGGATTGTCTTTCTGGGAAAGATTCCGGATTCCACCGATGACATTAAAACCTGCAAGGACCTTCCCGGCTGGAAGCGGATGTGCTACTGCATTTTGAAAAATGACCACACCTGCCGTTTTATGGGCTTTGGCCTGACCCGGAAACAGCAGGAGCGCATCAATCTGATCCGGGAAAAGTACAAAAGTATAGAGGAGATGGATTATAGAGTTTAAAAGCCCTGTCTACCAGGTGAGAACGGTGCCGGTGGAGAAGATTTCTCCCAACACCTATAACCCCAATGCAGTGGCGCCGCCGGAGATGAAGCTGCTCTATGAGAGTATTAAGGCGGATGGGTATACCATGTCCATTGTCTGTTATTATAATAAAGAGGAGGACCAGTATATTATTGTGGATGGCTTTCACCGCTACCGGATTATGCTGGAGCACGAGGATATTTACCAGCGGGAGCATGGAATGCTGCCGGTTTCGGTGATTGACAAGCCCCTGGACCAGCGGATGGCCAGCACCATCCGGCACAACCGGGCCCGGGGCAGCCATGACGTGGATCTGATGAGCAACATTGTGAAGGAGCTGCAGGAGCTGGGGCGGTCAGACGCCTGGATCGCCAAGCATCTGGGAATGGACAGGGATGAAATCCTGCGGCTGAAACAGATCACCGGGCTGGCCGCCCTGTTCAAGGATGTAAAGTTTGGAAAGGCCTGGCGGCCGGCGGAAGATTTGGAGGAGGAGCTGGCAGTGGCGTCCGGGGAGGAGCTGCCCAAAGACTCCGGCGAGGAACTGCCCAAAGACTCCGGGGAAGAGCAGCCGGAAGATTCCGGGGAGGGGACCGAGGCAGGAACCCGGGAGTATATGGCGGAGACAAGCGAGTAAGGCGTCCTTCCGAATGCGTGACAAACATGTTTCGCGGATTGAAACAAATCGATCAATATTTCAAACGGTGAAACATGGTGAAACATGTTTTTTGCTTCTGGAATCGGGGAAATGTGTGGAAAAACGCCGTTTTTCGCGGCAAAGAGCCAAAAGTTTGAAAAAAAGGAAATTGGCATAGAACTTGCTTGGTAAATAAATTAGCATTTCCTGCTTTCGCGTACAGAACAGGGAGATCAACGTGAAAAAGGAGAAGGAGGAGTACGTATGCTTTTGACGGTACTGTTTTTTGTTATCATTGCGGCCATTGTGTTCATTGGAATCAAGCGGAATGTGAACTTTGGCCTGCTGGGTATTCTGGCAGCTTTGGCCATTGCCATGTTATTGAATGGAGAGACGGCCACCGATGCCATTGCGGCCAATTTCCCGCTGTCCCTGTTCTTTAATCTGTTTATCACCACCCTGTTTTATGGCTTTGCCAATGCTTCCGGCGCCATGAGTGGCGTGGCCCAGCGGATTGTGTATAAATTCCGTCATCACAGTGCCCTGTTGCCTTTTGTGGGATATATCACCACGATCATTGTATCGACTATGGGTCCTGGTGCCACTTCTACCCCTATTATTGTTTCGGCGCTGGTGTTCTCCCTGGCGGTGCAGGCCGGGTACCATCCCATTCTGGCATCCTACGCAGTCTGGGCCGGTACTATGGTGGGCGATGCCATGCCCTGGATGTACCAGTGGCAGAACCGGATTGGAACCTACCAGGCACTGTTGGGAGATGAGTACCTGCCTCAGATTGAGAACTCGGTGTTTCTGCTGATGATCTGGTTCGCGGTGATCTATACCGCCATTTTTGTGGGCCTCTACTTCTTCTTTGGCGCCCACAAGATCAAGGGTAAGGTTATTGACGTCAAGAAGCCTGAGCCGTTTAACACCAAGCAGAAGATTTCCATCGGCGTAGTACTGGTGGTCATTGCGCTGCTGATTATCCCGCAGTTCGTAGAACTGATCGCCCCCAATCCGGTGACCGGATGGATGGCAGATAATCTTTCCATGCAGATTCTGGCGGCGGCCGGCGCAGCTGTTCTGGCCATCCTGCACGTAGCGGATTTCAACAATGTGCTGAAGAACCAGGTGCCTTGGGGTATTATCCTGACGGTCTGCGGTATGATGTTTCTGATGAAGTATTCGGATGCCATGAACGTGGTAACTACCCTGGCCACCCCGCTGGCCACTGCCAACCTGCCTCTGTGGCTGCTGCCTGCGGCTCTGCTGGCGGTCAACGGTGTGCTCACCTATTTCTGCGACGGCCGGGCCATTTCCCCCATGTTGCAGCCTCTGTATTCGGTGTTTGTGGCCCTGGGATGCCCGGTGGAAGCTGTGTTCTTGAGCCAGATCTTTGGCGGCACCGGCCCTTCCTTCAGCCCCTTCTCCACCGGCGGCGCCATGGCGCTGAACGGCTGCCCGGATGAGCTGCGGGACAAGACGGTGCGGGTACAGATGGTGTTCCCCTGGGTGATCCTGGTGATTACCTTCCTGCTGTCTGCCCTTGGCCTGTTCCGTCTGTTTACCGTATAAAGCTGCCCACTTGCGGCGGTTCATCATAAGGAGGAGCGCATTATGAGTATTTTGCAGTACCGTTTCCGTTCCCGTGTGCTGAATATGAACACCGCCATCACGGTGACCATCCCGGATCCCTCGGACTCCAAAACCCCTCGGGAACGGACCTTGGATGAGATTTACCACGGAAAAAAATATCCCACCATCTACCTGTGCCACGGGGGCAGCGGGGACAATACCACCTGGACCCGCAACACCCGGGTGGAGATGTATGGAAATGAAAAGCGGGTGATGACCGTCTCCATGGACCTGGAGGAGAGCTTCTGCTGTGATATGAAGTGCGGCCGCGCCTATTTTACCTACGTGACAGAGGAGCTGCCCCGGCTGGTACAGGGGCTGTTTCCTTCCTCCCCGGCCCGGGAGGACAATTTTGTGGCGGGCTTCTCCATGGGCGCCCACTGCGCCATGAAGATTGCCCTGCGGTGCCCGGAAAAGTTTGCGGCGGTTTGGTCCATGTCCGGGGCAAAGGACCAGGTGAAGATGGACCAGCTGGCCCGGGCCCGGGGCATTCAGGCATCCAACGACCTGATTGAGGCGGCCTTTGGCCCCATGGACCAGGTGCGGGGCGGTGAGAATGACCTGCTGTACCTGGCCAAGAGCCTGGCTGAGTCCGACCAGCCCCGTCCCCTGATTTTCCATTCCTGCGGTAAGCAGGACTATGGCCTGGAGCTGTGCCAGGAGTTCGCGGATTACCTGACCAGTGTCGGCCTGGAAAACCAGTTCTTTACCCCGGATGGCATCCACGACTGGTATTATGCGGACCGGATGATCCATCAGGCAATTTATGAGGCATTTCCCATCCGTTCTGTGGAAGAGTAGGAGGAACGACTATGCGGAATTATCCCAACAATCCGTTTCCTGTGAGTACGCCGGAGGAGCAGGGAATCCCTTCGGCGGCCATTGTACACTTTTTTGAGCAGATCCGGGCCCGGGATCTGGAACTGCACAGCATCCAGGTGGTCCGCAACGGCCATCTGTGCATCCACGGGGTGGCGGCCCCCTACACGGTGGACAGCCTGCACCGGATCTTTTCCGCCGCCAAGGGCGTGGTGGCCACGGCCATTCTGTTTGCCGTGCAGGACGGCTGCTTTGACCTCCACGACAAGGTGGTGCCGCTGCTGCCGCCGGAGTGGATCCCGGAGGACCTGGATGAGCGGTGGACAAGGCTTACCATCTATCACCTGCTGACCATGACCACCGGCCATGACAGCGATACCCTGTTCAAGATGTGGGGGAAGAGCGACTGCTGGATCAAGACCTTCTTTGAGAATCGGCCGGCCTACGAGCCGGGCACCTATTTCTGCTATGACATGGGCGCCCAGTACGTGATGAACGAGCTGATTGCCCGCCACACCGGCAAGGACACTGGCCAATATCTGAAGGAAAAGCTGTTTGACAAGCTGGGTATCCGCTATACCAACAACTACACGGAGCCGGAGGGATTGTTCTTTTCCTCCTCCATCCAGTTTCCCATGGATGCCCTGACCAAGCTGTCCCAGTTCTATCTGCAGACGGGAAAGTGGAACGGGGAGCAGCTGCTGCGGGAGGACCTGGCCATCACCGCCGGGGAGCACCACGGCCCCAGTTTCCACTATGACCCGGCGGGCCTCACCGGCCAGGTGGGCCGCTGGGAGGGCTACGCCCTGCATCTATGGCGGAATGCCGCCGGAGGCTTTTCCTTCCGGGGCGGCCAGGGCCAGGTGGGCATGATCCTGCCGGCGGAAAACATGGCGGTGGGCATCCACTGCGCCGCCAACAATTACGATGAGCTGGTGGACATTTTCTTCAACACCATCCTGGGCGAGAGCTTCAAGTACCCGGTGACGGTGGAACCGGCGGCGTCTGCCCAGGCCCGGTACCTGCTGGACAACCTGAACCTGGCGCCCTGGAATGTTTCCGACCGTTCCTCTCTGGCGGAGAAGGTCAGCGGGGTGGAGTATGAGATGGATCCCAACCCGGTGGGCCAGAAGAGCCTGGGATTTACCTTTGGGGAAGAGGAGGTGCAGATCCACTCGGTCAGCGAGGAGGGGGAAAAGACCGTGCGCTGCGGCCTGAACGGCGCCTGGCCCCGGGCCCGGCTGGGTTACATTCTGACCAAAGCCAATCCAGATCAGGTGGCGGATCTGGACCGGGTGTTCGGCTATGATACCTGGGAGACCATGTGCAGCGGCGGCTGGAGCAATGGGAACACCTTCCAGTTTGCTCTGCGCAGCGATTCGTTGCTGTGCGATTACCGTGCTGAGTGCCAGTTCCTGGAGGAGGAAATTGTGGTGCGCCTGTCCTACAACACGGTGATGCCCCGGAACAAGTACAAGGACCGGACTAAAGCCCCCTGGGTGGTGCTTCACGGACGGCGGAAGAGCTGAGATCCGATCGGAGACGGAAAAAACAGGTAAATAATGCCTGCTGATTAAGCCAGTATTGTACCAAGCGCCCTGCCGGAGAGAGGAACAATCTCCATTTCTCCATAAGGGCGCAGAGAATCCTTCTCTTTTGCCGATGGACGTCCCAGCTTCGGCCCTGACATCCTTATCCCGTATTGTTTGCAGAAGGCTCTGTTATCACGGGGTCGGTAGGGACGTTTCCCTCGGCCTGTCAGCAGTCCTTGCGGCAATTACCACAGGAGTCTGTGAGACAAATGGAATAAATCTCCTTAACTTGAATAACGCGGGCAATTTCACTGTTACAGGTGATAGTGGCTGCTCCTCTGGTGTTCATCTTTGCCCTTATATTTACCGTACTGGGCAAGAATGTGAAAATTAATAAGGTGTTTCAGAAACAATGAAGAAAAGTGTTATAATTTTAAGAATTCTTTGCATATTGTTGATATTTCTGGGTTTTCTGGCGATGTTTTCTGCACGGTGGTGTACTAACACCTATGGGGATGTGGGATTTGATGCCATCTTGTTCACCATG
>CAZSAF010000172.1:0-5763 GCA_964604605.1 uncultured Lachnospiraceae bacterium | reverse complement strand
TGTTCATCAGCAGGATCAGGCTTCTCTCATAGGACTGGGCCCCGGCCTTCTCCCCGATGGTCACAAACTCCAGGGAACAGGGGAACTGCACCGTTTTGTGCAGCTCCTGGAGCTTTCCATTCACCGTGACCAGCACAATATCGTTGTCGTATTCCGGCTGAAACCGGGCTGCCAGCTGCCGGTAGCTGGTACCCTGGGGAATATCATAGACTGTTCCGTGAATCTGTACTTCCATCTTACCTCCTCATACCACCCGGCTAGGAATTTGAAACGGTGCCTGGGACACCTGCACCGGATCTGTCAAATGCTCCCGGAGCCAGGCAGCCATAAAGTCGATAAAAATCCACTCAATCCCGTAATGTCCGGCGTCGATCACCGCCAGGCCGTCCGCCACGGCGTCCAGCCCCGGGTGATGCCCCATATCCCCGGTGACATACACCTGGGCGCCCAGGGCCTGGGCCAGGGGAATCTCCCCCTTGCCGCTGCCCGGCAGGATCCCCACCCGGGAGACAGTTCTTCCCTCCGGCCTGCCATCGTAGAGGGTCACCGCGGGCAGCCGGAAGGCAGTCTTCACCTGCTGGCAGAAAGTCTCCAGGGATACGGGCTCCGGCAGATCCCCCACCTTGCCGATTCCCCCGTCTGCCACCGGTTCCAGATACACGCTGTCCCGCAGGCCCAGCCGCTCCGCCGCCAGATCCGCCATACAGCCGGGGGCCGCGTCAAAGTTGGTGTGCATGGATACGCAGGCCATCTTTTCCTCCGCCAGCGTCAGGGCCAGGCGTCCGGGCACGCTTTCCTCCGTAACCCGGCGCAGCGGGGAGAACAGCAGAGGATGGTGGGTGAGCACACAGTTGCAGCCCGCCTGCTTCGCCTCCCGGATCACCGCTTCCGTCAAATCCAGGGCCACATAAATCCCGTGGACCTCCATCTCCCGCCGTCCCACCTGCAGGCCGGGGTTGTCCCAGTCACAGGCGTAGGACAGGGGGCACAGCCCTTCCAGCAGTGTCAGCAAATCCTGTACCTTCATGTTGCGCTTCCTCCTTTTGACGTTTTCCCGCCGCTCTTCCGGCGGCGTCCCCATGGCCGGGTGGACCGGAGGGATGCCCTCAGGGCCAGTCCCGCAGCAGGTCCTCCAGCTCCCGCAGCCGCTCCTCCACCTCTTGCCGGCGGGGGGAGGGCTTGATCTCCCGGGCCAGGCTTTCCTGGATTTTCCGGCAGGTCTCCCGCTTCTTTTCCAGAAACTCCCGGAGCACCGGCGGCCGCTGCCGCAGCAGATGGCGGCCATAGCCAAACTCTGCCGGAGACCAGGGCTCCGGATCCTGCCCCGGCACCGCCCGCATCACCGTATAGTATTTCCCATCCTCCCGGAGCATCCGCTCTTCGATAACCGTGTAGCCGGCCTCATAGAGGAACTGCCGGAAGGCCCGCAGGTCCGACTGGGGGGAGAGGATCAGCTCCCGGGCCGCCCGGGCCGTCTCCTCCCCCTGGGTCAGAATCCGCTGCATCAGCGGACCGCCCATGCCTGCCAGCACCAGGGTATCTGCCTCCCCCGGCGCCAGCCATTCCAGCCCGTCCCCCAGGCGGGTTTCAATTTTCTCTTCCAGGCCATGCTCCCGGATATGTACCTGGGCCCGCTCCAGAGGCCCCTTTCCCACGTCCATGGCAATGGCCCCGGGGCAGACGCCCGCCTCCACCAGCCAGATGGGCAGGTAGCCGTGGTCCGTGCCCACATCCGCCATCCGGCTTCCCGGCGTCACCAGGTCTGCCACACACTGCAATCGCTTGGATAATTCCATTCTTCACTCCAAAAAACCCCGGAGCTTCCGGCTCCGGCTGGGATGCCGTAGCTTGCGCAGGGCCTTGGACTCAATCTGGCGGATCCGCTCCCGGGTCACCTGGAATTTCTTTCCCACTTCCTCCAAGGTCCGGCTCTGGCCGTCCAGAAGGCCAAACCGCATCTCCAGCACCCGCTGCTCCCGCTCCGTCAGCGTGGCCATCACCTCCTCCAGCTGTTCCTGCAGCAGGGAGTAGGTGGCCGCGTCCAACGGTACCTCCACATGCTCGTCCTCTATAAAATCGCCCAGGCGGCTGTCATCCTCCTCCCCGATGGGGGTATTCAGGGACACCGGCTCCTGGGTCATCTTCAGAATCTCTTCCACCTTGTCCACCGGAATGCCGCTGGCCCGGGTAATGGCCTGACGGATCCACCTGGTGGCGTAGGTGCTGAACTTGTGGCCCTTCCGGTAGTCAAATTTTTCCACCGCCCGCATCAGCCCCAGGTTCCCCTCCTGGATCAGGTCCAGCAGCTGCATGCCCCGGCCCACGTACCGCTTGGCCACGCTGACCACCAGCCGCAGGTTGGCCTCTGCCAGCTGCCGCTTGGCGTCCTCATCTCCATCGGCCACCCGCTTGGCAAATTCTCCCCCTCCTCCGGCGCCTCCACCAGGGTCACCTGCTTTTCCTCCAGGGCCTCCAGCACCTTTTCATACTGCTCCGCGTCCAGCTCCTCGTCCCCCAGGATCTGCATCATCTCATCGTAATCCAGGGCATTGCCCTTCCGGGCTGCCGCCGCCAACAGCTTTTGGATCCGAAGCTCCAGACCTTCCGCACTCACTCCCATAGCATCCAACCTTCCATCGATTCCTAGTTTTGCCTTAATCGAGGAAAATATGCAGTGCCTCCAGTCTGGCCTTCTCCAGGATCAGCTCCTGCAGGCGGCGCGGGTCGGTCTCCTCCCGGACCTGGCGGTCCAGCCGGGCCCGTTTTAACCGGCGCACGGTCTCTGTCAATATTTTCTCCCGCTCCTCCTTCGTGGTTTCCTCGGACAAAGCGGTATTGAACACAGCCGCCACCTGATTTCTCTTTTCTTCGTCCTCCAGGAACTGGCTGAGGATGGACGCCGGCTGGACCGGCTCCCCCCTCTCCAGGGCTCCCAGAATGGCCTCCGCCACCGGTCGGTACACCGGTCCGGTGAAGTCCTTCGGGGTCAAAAGCTTCCGCAGCCCGCCGCGGGCAGCCGGCTCCGTGGCCAGGAAGTTCAGCAGAAGCCGCTGATCCTCCTGGAACCCCTCATCCTTCTCCTTCTTTTTCCGGGGCCTCCCCTCTTCCTCCCGGGCCTCCGGCTCCGCTGTCACCCGGCGGCCACCGTAGCGGTTCACCATCTCCCGCAGGGCCTCCAGGGGGATCTGATGCCGGGCGGACACCGCCTCCAGGTAGTTGTTCCGCTCCAGCTCATCGGTAAATTCCGTCAGCTTTCCCGCCACCGCCCGGTGGAACCCGGTTTTGCCCTCCGGGTCGCCGAGATCGTACTGGGCCCGAAGGGCGTCCGTCTCAAAGAGGAAGGCATTGACCGCCTGGCCGATCCGTTCCTCGTAGGCCTCCACCCCCAGGTGGACCATAAACTCGTCCGGATCCTTGTAGGGCTTCATGTTCAGCACCTTCACCGAAAGCCCCGCCTCCTTCAGGATGGGGATGGCCCGCAGCGCCGCCTTCTGGCCGGCGCCGTCGCTGTCGTAGGTAATGATCACCTCGGAGACGTACCGCTTGATCAGCATGGCATGGCCCGGGGTAAAAGCCGTTCCCAGGGAGGCTACGGCGCAGTCAAAGCCCGCCTGGTGGAGGGCAATCACATCCATGTACCCTTCGCACAGCAGCATGTAGGGCCGCCGGGAACGGCGGGCCAGATTCAGGCCGTACAGGTTCCGGCTCTTGTCAAACAGCCGGGTCTCCGGGGAGTTAAGATACTTGGGCTCCCCGTCCCCCATGACCCGACCGCCAAAGCCAATGACCCGATTGTTGATGTCCATTATGGGGAACATCACCCGGTTCCAGAACCGGTCCCGTGCCCCCCGCTCGTCAATCTTCACCAGGCCGCTTTCCTGGAGCAGCCCGTCCTCCCAGCCCTTGCTCTTCAGGTACCGGTAAAGGGCCTGATTGGCCATGGAGGAAAAGCCCAGGCCGAACTTTTTCATAGTCTCCTTGGAAAGCCCCCGGCCGGCCAGGTACTGGTATCCGCGCTCGCCGCCCTTGCCCCGCAGCTGATAGTAATAGTACAGGGCAGCCTCCTTGTTCACCGCCAGCAGCCGGCTCCGGAGATCCGCCTGCCGTTTCTGCTCCGCCGACTCCTCCCCCTGGGGAAGGGTGATGCCGGCCCGGTCCGCCAGCACCTTCAGGGCCTCCAGGAACGTATAGTTCTCATACTCCATCACAAAGGTGATGACGTTCCCGCCGGCACCGCAGCCAAAGCAATAGTACATCTGCTTGGAGGGGGAAACGGAAAAGGAGGCAGTCTTCTCCCCGTGAAAAGGGCAGAGGCCAAAATAGTTGCTCCCCCGCTTCATCAGCTTCACGTACTGGGAGATCACCGCCACAATATCGTTCCGTGACCGCACCTCCTCCACAATCTCCTCCGGATAATACAAGTGCTTCCTCCTCCCTCAGTACTTCCACGCCACCGGCACAAACAGCCGCTGGTAGGTGTCAATGGCGTAGCCGTCCGTCATCCCCGCCACATAGTCGCACACCACCCGGGATACCGGATCCCGGCGAATCCAGATCATATTGAAGTACTCCTCCGGCAGCTCCTCCGTGTGCTCCATGTAGTACTCGTAGAGCCGGCGCAGTAGCTCCTGGGCCTTCCGGTCCTCCTGCTTGGCCGCGCTGTTGGTATAAATGTAATCGAACATAAATCCCCGGAGCCCCTGCATGGCCGCCTCAATCTCCCCATCCATCCGGATGTCCGGCTGGTTCAGGCTGGAGTCGATGACGTTGCGGATCAAGGTGTTCAGTCGCTCCCGCACCGAGTGGCCCAGCACCTGGGTAAACTCCTCCGGCAGCCGGTCCTCCCGGAGCAGGCCCGCCCGGATGGCATCGTCAATGTCGTGGTTTATGTAGGCGATTTTATCGGACAGACGCACAATCTTCCCCTCCATGGTGGCCGGGTGGCCGCTGGTCCGGTGGTTCCGGATACCGTCCCGCACCTCCCAGGTCAGGTTCAGCCCCCGCCCCTCCTTCTCCAGACACTCCACCACCCGCACACTCTGCTCGTAGTGGGTGAAGCCGCCCTCACAGATCTGGTTGAGGATCCGCTCGCCGGCATGGCCGAAGGGCGTATGGCCCAGGTCATGCCCCAGGGCAATGGCCTCTGTCAGATCCTCGTTGAGCCGCAGCGCCTTGGCAATGGTCCGGGCAATCTGGGACACCTCCAGGGTGTGGGTCAGGCGGGTCCGGTAGTGGTCCCCCGCCGGGTCCAGAAACACCTGGGTCTTGTGCTTCATCCGGCGGAAGGCCTTGCAGTGGATGATCCGGTCCCGGTCCCGCTGGTAGTCGGTGCGGATCTCACAGGGCGTCTCCGGCCGGTCCCGTCCCCGGCTGTTCTGGCTCAGGGACGCAAAAGGGCTTAAGATTTCTGCTTCCAGCTGTTCCGTCTGTTCCCGAATGGTCATGGCCTGTCCTCCATACTCTTTCGTGGGAAAGCCCCGGGCGGTATCCTCCGCTTTTCCGCCGTGCCTGCCCCTCCCGAGGCTTTTCCTCTATATCTTAGCACATCTTTCCTGCAGGAACAAGAAATTTACAGTCCAAGGATCCCGGAACAGGGCAAAAACTTTTCGGGAAACTTCGACGATTTTTCTCTTTACCTGCTGCCTCCCGCTGTGCTATCCTATTCCCGGAACCGGCCCTGGCCCTGTTTGAAGAGGGGGACGGCCCCCGGGATGCCCACTACGGCGCAGCCCTGGCAGCAGCCGCGGAGCTGGCCTACCGGGA
>CAZSAF010000171.1:0-5779 GCA_964604605.1 uncultured Lachnospiraceae bacterium | reverse complement strand
AAACGGCATGAAAAGCTATATGTTTTGCTAAATATCATTGATACAACACACTAGGAGGCATGCAAATGGAAATCAAACTGCAAAAATGGGCACCCGATGACCGGGAGACGCTAGCGGCGATCTGTAGCCGGATTGACCGCAGTTACCTGTCTGACCGGCTGCCGGATCCGTACACGGCAGCGGATGCGGACTGGTGGCTGGGCCAGGCCGGTGAGCGGGAGGGGAAGGACGGGATTTTCCGCGCCATTGTGGTGGACGGGCAGATTGCCGGAACCATCTCCGTGGAGCAGAAAACGGATGTGTACCGCAAGGATGCGGAGATCGGCTACTATCTGGTCACCGAGCAGTGGTCCAAGGGGATTATGACCGAGGCCGTCCGACAGATCTGTGCGATTGCCTTTCAGGAGCTGGACATTGTCCGGATTACCGGCCTAGTCTACGGCCCCAACCGGGCTTCCCAGAGGGTACTGGAAAAGAACGGCTTTGTGCGGGAGGGCACCATGCGGGATGCGGTGATCAAAAACGGGAAGCTGGCGGACCTGTGCATTTATGGAAAGCGGAAATAGAGGCGGCACCATGCAAAAAGTGATTGTAATCGGGTGCCCCGGCGCCGGGAAGAGCACCTTTGCCCGGCGGCTGCGGGAGAAAACCGGCCTCCCGCTGTACTATCTGGACATGCTGTGGCATAAGCCGGACCGGACCAATATGTCCCAGGAGGAATTTGACACCCGCCTGCAGGAGATCCTGAAGCAGGAGCGCTGGATTGTGGACGGCAATTACCTGCGTACCTTGGAAATGCGGCTGCAGGCCTGTGACACCGTCTTTTTTCTGGACTATCCCCTGGAGCTGTGTCTGGAGGGTGCCCGGGCCCGGATTGGGACCGTCCGGGAGGATCTGCCCTGGCAGGAGGCGGAGCACTATCTGGAGAAAATGTGAGGAACCCGCCTGGGATCTCGGGTAGAAATACCAGGCGGGTTCTTCAGCCTTCTCAAAAGATTTTCATGCCCTGCAGAATGGCTTTCTCCGGTCCCATGTAGGAATCGTGTACTGCCAGCTGGGAGGACAGTACCAGGGTGTTCAGCACCTGGCGGATGGAGCCGGTGATGGAGATCCCGGTGACCGGCGTGATGTTCCGACCGTCATGGTAATAGGCCAGCCGGACCTCGCCGCCAATGTAATCGGTGTAGAAATTTACCTGCAGGCCGGACATGGAGATTACCTCCAGATACGGCCCTTCCTGAAAGGCTTCCGGACCGGCAGAGCCGCCCGCCACCTGCATGCACGGCAGAAGGCCTGTGGGCTGCAGCCCCAGATACTGGCCAAACCGGTTGCTGCCGTAATAGTTGAGGACCTTCCCGTCCTGTACCAGCGGAATGCTCCCCAGGGACAGACCGTCGTCATCAAACTTGACGCTTTTCACATTGCCGGGAAGCTCACCGTACATCTGCAGGCAGATCCGGTCTCCGGTGGGTTCTGTCTGAATGGAATCCCCCTTGTGGTACACGTTGGAGAGGGAATACACGGAGGCGTAGTTCAGATCCTGGGCAATGCTGGAAAACAGCTGCTCCAGCTCCAGTTTGCCCAAGATCACCTTGCAGTCCATGGCAAAGGAGGGCTTTACCGCCTGGTACCGGGCCCGGACCTCGGCCAGCTTGTCGGAAATTTCCCGGCAGATGGCGTCCTCATCCAGGGTGTTGAAATTGTACTGCTCATACAGCTCCACGCTCTGCTTTTCCCCATTGTATGTGGGGATGGCTTCCACCATGGAATCGTACCGAACCTGGGTTTTGTGGATGCCCCGGCTGTTGATCACCGTATCCGTATGGCGGTTGACAAAGATCTCCACCGAATTCAGGGATTCGTTCTCCCGGTGGTTGGCCCGGAAAACCGCCCCGGCAATTTGCTCTGCCAGGCTGCTCAGGGAGGAATCCTGGAAATTGCTCTCCACGGTGAAGGAACCCTCCTCCTTTTCCGGCAGCGTGTAGCGGGGATTGCGGATCAGCAGTGCCTGGGCAACGGCCTGGTCCAGCTTCTCCTGCGCTGCTGGGGCGTGGTGGAGGGATAGACATAAAACTGCGAATCGCCTCGGTATTCACCGTGATCCACGTAAACGGTCACCAGGTTATCGCGGGTGTTGGTCTGCCGCACCGTCTCCAGCTTCCCTTTTACAAAGAAGAGCTCATAGCTTTCCTTTTGGTGGATTTTGAGCTTATAGTCGCTGACCTGGCTGTGATTGTTCAATAATTCTATGACTGTCTTCATCCCAGTTTCACCCTTGCTTTCAGTGCCGGGCCTCCGTCGCTGACCCGAACCCATTCTTTATAGCCCTTTCCGCAGCTGCCGGCCCCAATGATCTCAAAATCATCGGAGATCATGGAGATGGATTTGAGCAGATCGGGCACATAGCCGCTCATGACTACCGGAGAGACATAGTTCTCCGTCAGCTTCCCAGCCACAATCTCAATGCCGTACTGGGCAACGCACTGGATGGCCCAGTTCTTCGGATCCTCCATCCCGTTGTCGGTCTCAAAAAGCATGTAGCCGTAGGAGATGGAGCGGATCATATCCTCCAGCTTGTCCGTGCCCTTCTCAAAGAAGGTGTTGGTCATTCTGGAATAGGCCTTCCGCCGGGTGGACTCCCTGCGGCCGTTGCCGGTGGGCGGCAGATGCAGTTGGGCGGCGGAGGCCAGATCGGAGATGCCGGCAACCAGAATGCCGTCCCGGATGATCTGGGTATCTCCGGCCAGAACGCCGTCATCGTCAAAGAAATAGGAAGCAGCGCTGACCGTGGACGCCGCGCCGTCCCGCATGTTGCAGATGGGGGATGCCACGTATTTGCCCACGTACTCCTTGGCCAGGGCCCGGTCCTTGACAAACTGGTCCAGCTCCACACCGTGGCCAAAGGCCTCGTGGGCGATGAGCCCGGTGATGGAAGGGGCGGTGATCACATCGTAGACCCCGGGCACAACCGGCTTGGCCAGCGTCAGTAAATGGGCCTTGTGCAGCAGCTTGTCCGCCTTCTTCGGCAGCTGCTCCAGCACCGGCCCAACCTGGTGGGAGCTTTCAATTTCGTGGCACTGGATGACCTTGTCGTTCTCCTGATAGACCGCCAGCATCATGCCGTTGACCCAGGTGTAATACTGGTCCAGCTCCCGGTTCTCCGAGATAAACAGCTTGGAAACCTCCCGCAGGCTGAGGATCACCGTGGCGTTTAACAGGCAGCCGCTTTTCTGCAGCAGGCTGTCGCACTGCTTCCGGCTGAAATCCAGCAGCGCATCCTTCGGGTAAGCCTGAAAATCACCGGGCCGTTTGAAGGACTGGACCAGCGGTTCATCGCTCAGCTGCACCGGGTCAATCTCATGGCTCTTCAGGGCCTCGCTGAGCGGGAAGGCCCCGCTGATCTCCTCGGCCAGCGCCTTCATATCCCCGGAAATATCGTCCAGGGAGTACTCAAAAAACACGCTGCCGTTGCTCAGCTTCACCACAAAGCCGCACTCCGTATCTTGGCCGGGGCGGATGGCGGAGACGTTTTTGTCCGCAAGGATTTCGGTTGCCTTCACATTCGCACCCAACACGCTGACGTACGGATAGCGCTTCCGCAATTCAAAAATCAATTCTTTGATGAGATTTCTTTTTGAATCCAGATAGGTGGAAAAACACATAAAAACCCCTCTTTCTGTCCGGATCTTGGATCCTTTTTCCTGGTAATCCCAGGGAATGTCACAACGGATTGCCTTGTGACGTTTTTTATTTAGTATAAGCGGATATGACCCGGATTGCAAGCGGAGGCGGAACCGGAAGACATGCGGCGGCATTTTGGCATAAAATAGCAGATTTAATGAAATCGAAACATTTCGATAACAAAAGACAAAAATTGACAAGATATAGTACAGACATCCTAAAAATACGAAAGGAACGAATATACAAATTATGGCAATCAAACAAAATGTTGAGACGTTCGCGGTAAGACAGGCGTTTTCTTATTTGGACAAAGACCCGGAAAAAAATCTGCTGAAGCTCTTGGACTGGCTTGACCGTTTTGACCGGAAGAGCACGCTGAAAACCCAGAGAGAGTTGATCCGGGGCGTGGTGATGGATAAAGACAATAACTGGCATAAGCTGGTGATGAGCCTCTGGGAGGACATTGACCCCGGTGTCCGCAACCGGTTTTTTGAGAACTTCATTATCAACAGCTGTCTCCTGGGGTATCAGCGGCAAAATGAGTACAAGGCCCGGTACAACTGCAACATCCCCTGGGCCATTCTCCTGGATCCCACCAGCGCCTGCAACCTGAAGTGCACCGGCTGTTGGGCGGCGGAGTACGGCAATCACATGAACCTGACCTACGAGGAGATGGACGATATTGTCAACCAGGGTGTGGAGATGGGAACCTATGTGTATCTGTTCACCGGCGGAGAGCCGATGGTGCGGAAGAAGGATATCATCCGCCTGTGCGAGGCCCATCCGGACTGTGTATTCTCCGCCTTTACCAACGACCCCCTCATTGATGAGGCCTTTGCGGATGAAATGCTGCGGGTGCAGAATTTTGTTCCTGCCATCAGCATTGAGGGCTTTGAGGAGACCACCGACTCCCGGAGAGGGGATGGCACCTACCAGAAGATTATCCGGGCCATGAACATATTAAAGGAGCATAAGCTGCCCTTTGGCATTTCCTGCTGCTACACCTCGGTCAACGCGGAGGTCATTGGAAGTGAGGAGTATTTTGACCAGATGATTGCAATGGGCGCCAAGTTTGCCTGGTTCTTCACCTATATGCCGGTGGGCAAGGGGGCCGTGCCGGAGCTGATGGCCACCGCCCAACAGCGGGAGATGATGTACCACAAGATCCGGGAATACCGGCAGACCAAGCCCCTCTTCACCGTGGACTTCTGGAACGATGGGGAATATGTGGGCGGCTGCATTGCCGGAGGCCGCAGCTACTGCCATATCAATGCCAACGGGGACATTGAACCCTGCGCCTTTATCCACTATTCGGATTCCAACATCCGGAAAAAAACGCTGCTGGAGGCTTACCGCTCCCCGCTGTTCATGGGCTACCACGACAATCAGTCCTGGAATGACAACCTGCTGCGGCCCTGCCCGGTGCTGGACAACCCGGGACGGCTGACAGAGATTGTGGAAAAGAGCCATACCAAGAGTACCGACTACCAGAACCTGGAGACGGCCAAGGAGTTTTCGGACAAGTGCGTGGAGACGGCGGCCAGGTGGGCCCCGGTGGCGGACCGGCTCTGGGAGGAATCCCACGGAGGCTGCGCTGCCTACGGCAGATGTGCCAAGGCAGCCATTGCGGGTATAGATATTACGGCAATCTGCCTGCCGGATTACCGGCAGGGATAGACGGTTATACATTGTAATAGATACTTTCGTTCATAGTTTTTACCCGTCTCCTACTGGCATAACCGGAGGACCAATACCCTGTATTTACGGACAGAGAAGGGGTTCTGGAAGGTTTTTTGGAAGCCGCAGGTGGGATATTTACTGTATCACTTAAATTCTGAGCTATGACCGTGCCAAAAAGATCATGGAGGTGGATTACCGGAAGCTGCCCCGGAAAACGCAAAAGCAAAAACAGTATTACCGGGGCGCCCAGCGCAGGGAGAGGCGCAAAAGCATTCACCGGGTGGAATATCTCTTGGATTTGCTGGAGAAGGGGCAGTCTGAAAAATACAGAAACAAGATGTACTCCTAGCTATTTATCTGGTTTTATGGTAGAATGTCCCTAGAAAAACGCGAAACGCAAAGGAGGGTGCACAATGCG
>CAZSAF010000170.1:0-5785 GCA_964604605.1 uncultured Lachnospiraceae bacterium | reverse complement strand
TGCCGGCGTGGGCAAAACCGTGCTGATCCAGGAGCTGATCCGCAACATTGCCACGGAGCACGGCGGATATTCCATTTTCACCGGCGTGGGTGAGCGTTCCCGGAAAGGAAACGATCTGTGGACAGAGATGAAGAGCTCCGGGGTGCTGGAGAAGACGGCACTGGTATTTGGCCAGATGAACGAGCCGCCGGGAGCCCGTATGCGGGTGGCGGAGACCGGCCTGACCAGGGCCGAGTATTTCCGGGACCAGGAGCACCAGAACGTGCTGCTGTTCATTGACAATATTTTCCGTTTTGTCCAGGCCGGTTCCGAGGTTTCAGCCCTGCTGGGGCGGATGCCCTCGGCGGTGGGCTATCAGCCGCCCCTGGCCACGGAGATGGGCGAGCTGCAGGAGCGGATCACCTCCACCAAGAGCGGGTCCGTTACCTCCGTGCAGGCCGTATACGTGCCGGCGGATGATCTGACGGACCCGGTCCGACTACCACTTTCGCCCATCTGGACGCCACCACGGTGCTGTCCCGGAAGATTGTGGAGCAGGGGATTTACCCGACGGTGGACCCACTGGAATCCACCTCCCGGATCCTGGAGGCGGACGTGGTGGGAGAGGAACATTATGAGACGGCCCGGCGGGTGCAGGAGATTCTGCAGAAGTACAAGGAACTGCAGGACATCATTGCCATCCTGGGTATGGAAGAGTTGGCCGAGGAGGACAAGCTGACCGTGTTCCGGGTCAGAAAGATCCAGCGTTTCCTGTCCCAGCCCTTCCACGTGGCGGAGACCTTTACCGGCGTGCCGGGCAAGTATGTGCCGCTGAAGGAGACCATCCGGGGCTTCCAGGCCATTATAAACGGTGAGATGGACCAGTATCCGGAGTCCGCGTTCTTCAACGTGGGAACCATTGACGATGTGTTTGCCAAGGCAAAGGCTGAGGCGGAAGGCTAAGGTGAGTGCATGAGCAGTTTCGGTCTGAGAGTGTTGGCCAGCGATAAGGTTTTCTTTGAGGGCCGGGTACAGATGCTGGTGCTGCCGGCGGTGGACGGGGAAGCCGGTATTCTGGCCAACCATGCGGACATGGTGATTGCCGTTACAGACGGTGAGATGCGGTTTCAGACAGAGGACGGCCAGTGGCATTACGCAGTGGTGGGCACCGGACTGGCGGAGGTCATCAACAACCGGGCGCTGGTGCTGGTAGACACAGCGGAGCGGCTGGAGGAGATTGACGCCAAGCGCGCCCAGGAGGAGCTGCGTCAGAAGCAGAGCATAGAGGAGTATTATCTGACCCAGGCTACCCTGGCCCGGGCTCTGAGCCGGCTGAAGGAAAAGCAGCGCCGGGGGAATATCAACAACTGATCCCGGAAAAGCCATTGACATTTTCCAGGAAAAGGAGTATCCTTGATTTCAGGAATGATTCTTAAAATGGATGAGGAGGGTGGCTATGTACGCAGAATTTGACGATTCCCTGGTAACCGGCAATGAGATGATTGACTCTCAGCACAAGGTTTTGATTGAGAAGATCAACGATCTGGTGGCCAGCTGTGAGCAGAAGCGGGATAAGCTGAACGCCGTACGGATGCTCAATTATCTGGCGGATTACACGGAGTTCCATTTCCAGGCGGAGGAGAAGCTCCAGGAGGAGATCGGATACCCGGGGCTGGCGGAGCATAAGAAAAAGCACGAGGAGCTGCGCCAGACAGTGGAAGACCTTCACCAGATGCTGGAGGAGGAGGAAGGCCCCTCGGATGCCTTTGTGGATCAGCTGAACAAAAAGGTGATTGAGTGGCTGTATTACCACATTAAAGGATTTGACCGCTCGGTGGCGGAATATCGGTTCATGAGGGATAATACCGAGAGACTGTGAGATCGAGACGGTGTGCCGCCCATCTGCTGGGTCCGCTGGGGCGGGCCAGGCAGATGGGTGGCATTTTACTATGAAAGCCCAGTCTCAAAGCAATCCGAGGGCTTTCAGGCCTGGTGGTGTCCGCATAAGCGGACAGGGAGGGTTGTTTTATAGGAAACCTGCAGAGCAGAGTCCTCATTTGGGGAAACGGCAAAGAGGAGGAGTATGGATAGATGGTAGAGATTGATGAAAGCCGCTGTGTGGGCTGCGGAGCCTGTGCGGCAGATTGTGTGGGCGGCAACCTGATGGTAGAGAACGGCAAGGTGCGCGTCAAGGGCAGTTGCATCCTCTGCGGCCACTGTGTGGCGGTATGTCCGGTGCAGGCGGTTTCCATTCCGGAATACGGGCCGGTTCAGGAGCCGGCCGGACCAGGGGAAGCCCTGGATCCGGAGGCGCTGCTGCAGGCGATCCGGTTCCGCAGGAGCATCCGCCAGTTCCGAGAGCTGCCGGTGGAACGGGAGAAAATGGAGCGAATGGCAGAGGCTGGCCGGTATACGGCCACGGCCAAAAACCTGCAGGATACCGGCTTTGTCTTTGTGCAGCAGGAGCTGGAGGAGCTGAAGCGCCGGGTGTGGGTGTTTATTGACGCCATCCCCCATTCCCGGGATCAGCGGCCGCCCCGGGAGCTGCTGCCCTATATGGCCTTTAACCGGCGGCGCAAATCCAACCCGGCGGATGATTTCCTGTTCCGGAAGGCCCCGGCGGTACTGTTTGTCACCGGCCCCCGGGCGTTGGATGCGGGCATGGCCGCCCAGAACATGGAGCTGATGGCGGAGGCCCAGGGGCTGGGTGTGCTGTTCAACGGCTACCTGGCCCATATTGCCGAGGCCAACGGGGAGCTGAAGCAGTGGCTGGGAATCGGGGAGGAGACCATTCAGGCCTGCCTGCTGCTGGGGTATCCCCAGGTGCGGTATCGCCGGACGGCGCCCCGGAGAGAGGCCCACACGGTCTGGAAATAGAGCGGAGGAAAAGATGAGACAGGAAGAGATGACCATTCGGGCGGGCATTGTACACATTCTGGACCCCATGGCCGGCATGCCGGTGCTGTCCCGCAGCCCCATGGAGTTTGGCTCCGACCTCAGCGAGTTCCTGAAGGCCCATGTGGAGCGGTTTACCGAGAGCGACGACCGGAAGCTCTGCCGGTTCCAGGAGGACTCCGCAGTGGGGGAGCTGGTGCGGGCCTGCACCCCGGACACCTTTGTGGAGGTCAGCGGCCGCATGGCGGAGCTGCTGTACCAGATCCTCAGGCAGAATGCGGCCATCCCGTCGGCGGACGCGGTGGTGCTCCTGCTCGCCAGCGGGGAGGAGGAGTACCTGGCTTTTATGAAGATGGATTACAAGAGCTCTTATACCCACCTGACCAGCGTGGAGGAAAACGGGAACGCCAACTCCATCATCCTGCAGGAGGCCCTGCTGCCTTCCCAGGGGCAGCGGCTCTCAGAGGCTTTCCTGGCCCGCCTCTCCGACGGGGAGCTGAAGGTGGTGGAAAAGCGCCATGAGGTCAATGGGGAGAAGCGCTGGTACTTTTCCGAGCTGTTTCTTCAGTGCCGGGCGCCCATGTCCCCCAAGGCCCGGCTGGATCTGGTGACCCGGGCGGTGGAACAGGTGAACCGGAAGTATTACGGGGAAGAGGATACCAAGCGGCAGATGGAGATTAAGAATGCCGTCTACCAGGAGCTGGGGGAGGAGGGCGGCCTCCGGGTGGAAACCCTGAAGGAGAAGGTCTTTGTCGGAAGCCCCCAGCTGCAGGAGGAGCTGGAGGAAAAGCTGGAGCCCTACCATCTGGCGGAGGAGCCGGTGGAGCTGCGGAACCCCCAGACCCTGCGGAAGTACCAGAAGCAGCGGCTGCTGACGGACACTGGGATTGAGATTACCATTCCCATGGAAGAGTACGAAAATCCGGACCGGGTGGAGTTTTTGACCAACCCGGACGGTACCATTTCGGTGCTGATCAAGAATGTGGGCAGCCTCCGGGCGCGATAAAAGAGAGAGCGGGAGGAGAGACGCATGCGGATTTTGATATCCCCGGCCAAAAAGATGCAGGTGGACCGGGAGACCATGGCCTGGCGGGATCTGCCGACACTGCTTTCCTGGACGGAGCAGCTGTTGGCGGCCCTGCGGCGGCTGACCTACCCGGAAGCCCGGAAGCTGTGGGCCTGCAGCGATGCCATTGCGGAGCCCCATTACGCGGCCCTGGCCCGGATGGACCTGCGGCAAAACCTGACTCCGGCGCTGCTGGCCTATCAGGGGATTCAGTACCAATATCTGGCGCCCCAGGTGTTGGAGGAGGGGGCCTGGGCGTATCTGCAGGAGCATTTGCGGCTCCTCTCCGGCTTTTACGGTGTGCTGCGCCCGCTGGATGGGGTTGTGCCCTACCGGTTGGAAATGCAGGCGCCGCTGGCGGTGGGGGCAGCCCGGGACCTGTATCAGTTCTGGGGTTCCTCCCTGGCGGAGACCGTCACCGCGGGGGATCCGGAGGTGCTGAACCTGGCCTCCCGGGAGTACGCCCGAGGAGTGGAGCCCTGGCTGGGGTCGGCGTGCCGGGAGGTGACCTGCGTGTTCGGGGAGCTGCGTGCCGGGCGGGTGATCCAGAAGGGAACCCAGGCCAAAATGGCCCGGGGCGAAATGGTGCGCTTCCTGGCGGAGCAGCGGGCTGTGTCCCTGGAGGAGGCCAAAGGCTTCGACCGTCTGGATTATTGCTTCCGGGAGGAGCTGTCCACAGAAAACCAGTGGATTTTTGTGAAGAAATGTGGTAAAAAATAGAAGTAGACATGTATCAGCCGAGAAGGAGGAACGGACCATGTTGGAAGTGGGAACCAAGGCACCGGAGTTTACGCTACCGGATCAGAACGGAAACCCGGTGTCCCTGTCAGATTTCCGGGGAAAGAAAGTGATTCTGTTTTTCTACAGTAAGGACAACACCTCCGGCTGCACCAAGCAGGCCTGCGCCTTTGGGGAGCAGTATCCGGCGTTTCAGGAGAAGGGGGCGGTGGTGCTGGGCGTCAGCAAGGACCCGGTGTCCTCTCACCAGCGCTTTGCGGAAAAATACCAGCTGCCCTACCCGATCCTGGCGGACCCGGAGTTCCAGGTGCTGGAGGCCTACGACGTGCGCAAGGAGAAAAACATGTACGGGAAAAAAGTGATGGGCATTGTCCGGTCTTCCTACCTCATTGACGAGGAGGGGATCATCCGGAAGGTTCATGCCAAGGTGAAGCCGGAGGAGAACGCCGGCCTGGCCCTGGCGGATCTGTAAGGCATCCCTTTGTCCCGGCGGCAGGAATTCAAAAAGGAGGAGAAAAACATGCAGGAAGTTTATGAGTTTTTGAAGGCTTGCAAGACCTATTATCTGGCAACGGTGGAGGGGGATCAGCCCCGGGTGCGCCCCTTTGGCACCGTGGATCTGTTTGAGGGCAAGCTCTATATTCAGACGGGAAAGGTGAAGGATGTGTCCATGCAGCTGATGGCCAATCCCAAAATGGAAATCTGCGCCTTTGACGGCAGCCGCTGGCTGCGGGTGGCGGCCACGGCGGTGGAGGATGACCGGTATGAGGCCAAAAAGCACATGCTGGACAATTATCCCAGCCTGCAGAAAAACTACCAGCCGGATGACGGCAACACCCAGGTGTTTTACCTGAAGGATGCGGTGGCCACCTTCTCCTCCTTTACCGAGGAGCCCCGGGTCATCCGCTTCTAACTGCCGCTGCGGCAGGACCCGGTCTGAAGGGCCGGTGGGAAAATCGCAATTTTTGCGGGCAGCCTCCTTGACAAAAAGGAGGCTGCTTTTGTATAATTGAGATAGTTAGTTATAACTAACTAAATGAAAATCTTTTTCAAGGAGGTTTGATATGTCTCTGATCAACAAGGAAGTGGCGAATTTTTCCGTGCAGG
>CAZSAF010000169.1:0-5785 GCA_964604605.1 uncultured Lachnospiraceae bacterium | reverse complement strand
AAATATGCGTGGGGTAAGGGCGGTTGACCGTATTGTGGATCTGTGCCAGAGAGACTAGCACTGGGCATCTTTGTGGTCAGTATGCTGTCCAATGGTATCAACATGATGGGTGTGGGCGTATACTGGACCCAGTTTGTCACGGGCCTCATTATTTTTGTAGCCATTGCCCTGGATGTGATCCGGACGGTTGTGATGGCGAGAAAGAAAAAGATGGTGTGATCGTTTGCGGCATTGATTTATCCCTCCGGAGGTGCTATGCTAACTGCGTGGCTCAGACAACACGCAGTTAGCTAGAACGCAGCAAAGGAAAGAGAAATTTATGCCAAAAAGGGGACAAAGCCGAAAAAAGAAAAAAAGTTCCTGGTTTTTAAATGTTCTGATCGTGTTTTTCCTGGGGGTAATGATCTTTTGCGGATACCAGATTGTCAGCCAGCTGCTGGAGGACAAGAAGGGGGAGGACATGTACGCGGCGATCGCTTCCCAGGCCGTATCGCCGGAGACGGAGACGGCGGTGGTGGAGGGACAGGACGGGCAGGAGGAGACCATCACCCTGCACAAGATTGATTTTGAAACCCTCTGGCAGCAGAATGAGGATATCATCGGCTGGTTGGAGTGTGAGGGAACCGTGGTGGACTACCCGGTGGTCCAGGGGCCGGACAATGAGTATTATCTGCGCCGCCTGCTGGATGGATCTTACCACCGGTTTGGTACCCTGTTCATCGACTATCAGAATGACCCGGCCTTTCTGGATCAGAACACGGTGATCTACGGGCACAACATCAAGGCGGGGACCATGTTCCACATCCTGGACAATTACAAGGATCCGGATTATTACCCGGAGCACCCGTACTTTATGCTCTACCTGCCGGACAAGACCTACCGCATAGAGCTGTTTGCCGGCACGCTGGTGGACGGGGCCGACGGCATTCCGCTGAACTTTGCCACGGCAGAAGATTACCAGGACTATATAGACGGCCTGCGGGCGGAATCCACCTTTGACAGCCCGGTGGAGATGACCTCCGCCGACCGGATGGTCACCCTTTACACCTGCGCCTACGATTTTGACACCGCCCGGTATGTGGTCTGCGGCAAGCTGGTGGAGGTGGGCGGAGAGACGTCCTGAAAAGAAAATACGAAACAAGGCATGGAAGGAGCTTCTGCAGGGGGCTTCTTTTCCAATGGGAAAACCAAGGGGAAATGGTCCTGGATTTGGAGACGGTTTTGAAACATGGAAGGGTTTAATGAGAAAAAATGTTGCGTAAGAAAACGCTCGACAGAACGTTTGAACCGTGATATGCTTCTAAATGTAACAATTTGTGTCGAAAACTAACCTGATAGTTGCGCATTTGGGAAAAATGCGGTAGTATGACTACACAGGTAAATTATGGGAGGTAAACTCATGAAGGCATTGACAGAATGCGAAGTAGTTGTGATGAAGTGTATCTGGGAGACGGACCATGACATGGCTTTGCCGGAGATTATGAGCAAGGTGAACACCCGGTATCACAAAGAGTGGAAGCCTCAGACTGTCTCTACGTTCCTGACCCGCCTGGTGAAGAAGGATTTTCTGAACATGTATCGCCAGGGGCGCAGCTTCCTGTATCATCCGCTGGTGGAGGAGCAGGAATACGGCAAAGGGCAGATCACCAAATGTGCCGATCTGTGGTACAACAATGACGCGGACCTGTTCCTCAGTGCACTGAATAAACAACGGAAATTGAAGAAAGAGGAGATCGAGCGGATCCGGGCGCTGATTGATGAACTGGATTAGTCAAATCTTCTTTGCGGTGTGTCTCTGCTCAATAGCAGGCTCCTGTGGCCTGCTTGAGTGGCGGCTTCTTCTCCCGGTGCTGAAACGCCGCAGACCCGAATGGATTCTTCCGATGCTGAAGCTGATCGTGTTTCTGTATCTGTGTCCCGTTGGGTATGTTCTGGTGTATTTTGGCCTGATGGATTCCCGGCATGAACGTTTCTTTAGTGCTCTTTTCTTAACTACAAATATCATTTCTACTGCGCTGAAGGTATTTGCAGTTATATGGCTCATCGTCCTGTTCGCACAGCTGCCCCGGCGGCTCCGCCTGCTGAAGCGAGATCTCCGGATGCGCAAAGGCGATGTACCGCTGGAGCAGGAAGGCGTAGAGGAATTGTTTCGGGAGATCTGCAGGGAGCTGGGGATCCGCCGCAAGATTGACTTGGTCGCCAACGATCTGTGCTTTTCACCGGTGAGGATCGGGATTGTCCGGCCGGCAATCCTGCTTCCCTATAGTGCAAGGTACAGTGAGAAGGAGCTTCGCATGATCTTCCTTCACGAGCTGACACATTACCTGAACTGTGATTTGGGCGCGAAAATTGCCTGCTTTCTGGTCCAGTTGATCCATTGGTTTAATCCTGCCGTCAGGAATCTGGTGGGAATTTACGAGGATTGGTCAGAAACCGCCTGTGACCTGGCTGTCTGCAGCGCCGGCAGAAAGTTCTTTCATCCCCGGGAATACGTAGAGATTCTGCTGGCCCATGTGGAACTAGAGGAAGAAGAGAAGGACGAAAAGAAAACGGCGAAGAAAAAGAAACGGAAGAAGCCGATGACGTTCTTTATTTCCCTCTATGGAACCGAGGAAGTTTTGGAAAGGAGAATTGTGAGAATGCGTGACATGAAGAAAGCGAAAAAGCCGCTGCCCAAGTTTCTGGCCATTTTGCTGGCGGTTGCCTTTGTGACCATCAACAATGTGCCCGCTTACGCGGCCAGCTATGGGATGGCGGACGGGTATGATTGGATCTACAAGAGCACCAGGGAATTGGTAGTGGAGACCGCTGAAACGGCAGAGCCGGCGGAAGCTGTCGCCGGTTATACCATCAACGAAGCCGGTGAGATTGAGATCCCGGCGGACATGGTGGACTGGGACAGTATGAATGTCATTGAGAAGGATCTTACAGACATCAAAGAACGGTTGATCAAGGCCTATGAGTGGGATATCCCTGCCAATACGTTCTGTCGTTCCTTTGGGTTTTCGGCTAGTGCGGGAGAATATATCAATATGGCGGTTCGCTGTAATGGAGCCACGATTTTGTGTGGAATCATTGAACCAGATGGAACTCTGCGGGCGGTACGTTCCTCAGGATATTTTTCACATTCCTTTGCCCTAGACCAAACCGGCACCTACCGCTTTTTCGCGGAGAATGAGAACAACTTCGAAATCTTCGTCACTGCCACAGTATCCGTACTGTAAGCGAGAAACCTATTACTATGTGTATTTTGAGCAAATCACTTCAAACAGGGAGGAATATGAACCATGCTTTTTAACATCCCCTTTTCCCGGGATATCAAGGAAGTACAGCGCAATCTGGAGAAGCTGATCCACAGCTACCTGAACATCAGCTTCAACCCTTTCCTGGACATTGTCCACGAGTATGAGCACTACCATGTGCACATTGATAAGATTGCTTATCTGGAGAAATGCCAGCGGGTGACGGAGGTACACACCACGGACGGCGAGGTGTACCGATCCTACCGCCCCATGTACAAGTACCAGGAGCTGTTGCAGGAGTCCATGTTCTTCCGGATCAGCCAGGGTGCCATTGTCAACTGGCACTTCCTGAAGCATGTGAAGGGCTACCGGGCCATTGTATCCTATGGAAAGGGAGACAAGGCCAAGACCGTAGACCTGCCGGTATCCCCCAAGGTGTACAAGTTTGTCAAAGGGGAGCTGGCGCTGCGGTCCAGCATTACGGGCTGAGCGCCACCGGCCCTGCGTGGTATTCGTCCGGGAGCAGAATCCCGTGGCGATTCCATGCGGCCAGCCGGTAGAGATCGGCGGCCCGCCGCTCCGGAGCGGTGAGCTCTGCCGGAAAATCCGCATACTTGGCCACCACCGGGAGGCGGGAGCGGCACTTGATGGCGCGCAGCGCTTCCGTTCCTTTCCGGAGGCCCAGCAGGCGAACCGCAGGGGGCAAAGGCTCCCCTTTTTGGATGTCCAGCAGAATGTGCATCAGGGCCCGCTGCACTCGGGTCAGGGTGTGAGCGGGGCTCTTGACCTGGGCGGCCAGCTGCCGGAAGGTCTGGTCCGGGGAGCGGAAGCGGAGAATGCGGGCGGCCAGCTCCGGCGTTACATCGGCAAAGCCCGTCAGCTCTGCCTCTGGCAGGGAGAACAGCCGGTACAACAGCATCTGGGAAAAGTCATCGGCATTCATGGTGTAGGGGAGGAGCGGAGGGACAAAGTCCGGCACCTGGCCGGCCAGGCCCTGGGCGTTTCCCTCCGCCAGCAGACGGCGCAGGGTGGAGGCGGACTCATGGTAGCCGGCTCCCTGCCGCTGGAGAGCGTGGGGGCGGATGGGGGAGTGGAGGCGCAGCAGCGCCTTGTGGTACTCCACCGCCAGAATATTGTTGGGAGACTGCAGGAGGGGGGCTGCATCCGGAAGCAGTTCCTGTACTGCCTGCTGGCGGGCGGCAGGAAAGCTGAGCCCCCGGCGCAGCCCAGCCTGAAGTGCCTGGCGGAAAGCCGGCGGTTCCCGGAGCAAAAAGGCGGCCAGCCGCTGAATCTGTTCCACGTCCGCCGTCTCACAGCCATAGACCAGATCCGTCACGGCTCCCAGCTGGTGAAGAATGGAAACGCCTCCGGAGGCAAAACCCTCGGCGCTGGCAGTGGCCGCCGCCACCGGCAGTTCCAGAACTGCGTCGGCCCCGGCCCGCAGCGCCATCTCTGTCCGCCGGTACTTGTCCACCAGCGCCGGCAGACCACGCTGGACAAAATTGCCGCTCATCAGCACCACCACGGCCTGTGCCCCGGTCAGCGCCCGGGCCTGCTGCAGGTGGTAGAGATGGCCGTTGTGAAAGGGATTGTATTCAGTAATCAGCGCGGTGATATTCATGGAAAGCCCTGCCTTTATCAAAACGTTGTGCCCATTATATCATGGGAACCCTCGTTCCGGCCAGCTTTTTCCGCTGGGGAAGGGCGCGGAAGAGCGGGAACGGGATTCCGGAAAAATTGGTGGAAAATTGCGGGAAAAAGGTGTTGACAAACAGGGGGACAATGGTTATAATCGATAAGTACGGTTTGAGAAAGTACGGGAAATTTGGAAAGATAGGAGGTAGAATCACATGTCTATTTGTCCCAAAAATAAATCCTCTAAGGCAAGAAGAGACAGCCGCAGAGCAAATTGGAAGATGAGCAAACCTACCTTGGTGAAATGCAGCAGATGCGGCGCTTTGATGGTACCTCATAGAGTCTGCAAGGCTTGCGGATCTTATAACAAAAAAGAAGTGATTCCGGTAGAGGGATAACACAGAGAAACGAAGGCTTTCCGCAGGGCGGGGGGCCTTTTTTCTTAAAGATTTCTGATGTTGTCCGGCCAGGTCTTGCATTTCCCGGGAAAGGTTGGTAAACTCTACGTAAACCATAGGAAAGGCCTTGGCCGCTCAAATTTGAAAACAGGGGGTTTTATGAGCAAAGAAAAGCGGACAATCGTGCGGGGAAATTCCGAGAGAAATCAAAGAATTGCCGGCACCGCCCGGGAGGAAAGCCGGGCGGCCCGGGTACGGCCGGAGAAGCAGATTCCGGAGGAACCCCAGAATCTGCCGGAGGTGGAGATTGAGGATCTGGACCAGACCCGCAGCCTCCCCAGGATTGACATAGAGGATCTGGATGCAACCAGAAGCCTGCCGAAGGTGGAGATTGATGACCTGGACGTAACCAAAAGCCTACCGAAGGTGGAGATTGACGACCTGGACGTAACCAGAAGCCTGCCGAAAGTGGAGGTGGATGATCTGGACATCACCCGAAGTCTGCCCCAT
>CAZSAF010000168.1:4624-5790 GCA_964604605.1 uncultured Lachnospiraceae bacterium | reverse complement strand
CAGCGCAGGTGTTCTGCTATTCATACAATTTTAGTCTAAACATTCCCGGCAGCAAAACGCAAGGCTCCTCACAAAAACGGCAGCTCCAGCTGCTCATACTCCTGGCTGGCCTCCAGCGGTGCCGGCACCTGCCGCAGCAGCCTGGCCGTCTGGTTCTTGTCCAGGATCCAGGCTTCCGCCTCCGCCGGCGCCAGCACCAGCGGCATCCGGTCGTGGACCGGCGCCATGGAGGCGTTGGCCGGTACGGTCAGGATCACAAACCGGTTTTCCTCCTCAAAGCGCTGGTAGAATCCGGCCAGAAACAGGGGCTGCTCTCCCTCCCCGGTGAAACGCACCTTCTCCTTCCGGCTGTTCCACTCGTAGAAGCCTCCGGCAGGGATCACACAGCGGCGCAAGGCCAGGCTGTCCCGGAATAGGGGCTTCTCCGCCGCCGTCTCCGAACGGGCGTTAAAGATCAGCTGGCCGTTCCGGCCGGGGAATCCCCAGCGCATGGCCGCAATTTCCAGCCCGTTCCCGGCGCTTTTGCGGCGGCTTCCGGCATATCCGTTCCCGCCTTCCACCCCCAGGCCGCAGACCACCCAGGCCTGGTCTGCCGGGTGTACATCCAGGACGTCCGGCTGGCATCCTTTTGACGGGAGCCACCCCCAAAAAGCCATCCCGCCATCCTCCTGGGGCAGCTCCGGCTGCTCTCGGGTCACCGCCAGCTCCTCCACTGCTTGTCCCTCTCCGGCAAGGCGGCGCATGGCCAGCTCCGCCTTCCGGGTAAAAAAGTATCTTCCACACATGGGAAATCTCCTTCCGGGCCTCCGTCCAGCGCCCTACGCCAGCAGCCGCCGGATGTCCAGCATCCCCCAGCCCTCCTTGGTCACCGGGGCGCCGGTTTTCCGGCAGCTCTCCCGCAGGGCCCAGTTTCACATCCACATTGGTCATCCAGGGGTATTTCTCCAACAGCAGGGCAATGGCCCCGGTCACAATGGGAATGGACATGGACGTCCCGCCTTTCCGGGCATAGAAGGGCGGCCGTCGATTGGGACAGACGTTGCAGGCCCAGATGGAAGAACCGGGGGCGGTCACCTCCGGCTTGATGATGCACCGGGTCGTGGGGCCTCTGCCGGAATACCCCCTGGGGCGGTCGCTGCGGGCCGGCACCCGGTTGTCATCGGAGG
>CAZSAF010000168.1:0-4524 GCA_964604605.1 uncultured Lachnospiraceae bacterium | reverse complement strand
TATTCACAATCCGGATGCCCAGCCTCCGATGGTTTTCCAAAATCCAGGCCAATCCCTGAAACATGTTCGCCAGGCTTCCGTTTCCCCGGGCGTCCAGTACCTTGATGCCGGTCAGGCTGCATCCCGGGGCAATGCCGGCATAATGCCCCCCCGTACATGCGTCCGTTTCCTCCGATCACCCTAGCCACATGGGTCCCGTGGCCATTGTCATCATAAGGCTCCCGCCTTCCCTGCACCGTATCCTGGAACGCCGCCACCCGGCCCTGCAGATCCGGGTGGGGAAACAGGCCGGTATCCAAAATAGCCACCCCTACACCGGCTCCGGTCCAGCCGGCCCGCCGGGCTGCCTCCGCGTGGACAGCCCGAAACGCCTCCTGCTTGGGCTCACCTTCTTTTTCTCTTATTCTATAAGGAAGATGCCAGAAGGTGTAAAAAGCCGGTTCTTGTCAACCGTCCGGCAGACACCGGCCTGGAAGCAGCCTGCTGCAGAAGCGCTCAGCGCTCCTCCCGCAACATCAAAAAGGCAGCCAAAGTCCCCCGTTTGCTCCCGGTGGCCCGGTGGGAAAACAGCAGGTCCGGATGGCAGCAGGTGCACAGGCCCGCCACCTGGATCTGCTCCGGCCGTAACCCGGCCCGCAGCAGAATCCGCCGGTTGGCTTCCCACAGGTCCAGCTGGTATTTTCCGTGTCCCTTGCTTTCCAGAATCGCCGGATGCTCCTCCTGCGGGAACGCCTGACGGAAAGCCTCCGCCACATCCTCGCTGACCTCATAGCAGCTTTGGCAGATGCTGGGGCCAATACAGGCCAGCAAGTCCTCCGGCCGGGAGCCAAACTCCTCTCCCATCCGCTCCACGGTCTTCCGGCCCATTCCGCCTACAGTGCCCCGCCAGCCGGAGTGGCTGAGGCCAATGGCCCGGTGCACCGGATCCAGAAAGTATAGGGGGACACAGTCCGCATAGAAGGTCACCAGCATCAGCCCCGGCTCGTCGGTCAGAAGGCCGTCCACATCCGTGTAGTCCCGCTGCCGGATTACCCCCTTCCCCGCATCTGCCCGGGTCACCACCCGCAGATTGGTGGTGTGGGTCTGCTGGGAAAGGACCATCTGCCCGGGCTCCACGCCCAGGGCTGACGCCATGCGCCGGTAGTTTTCCCGCACATTTTCCGGGGTATCCCCATCCCGGACCGCAAAATTCATCTGGGCGTAAATGCCCTGGCTGACGCCGCCTTTCCGGGTGGAAAAGGCATGGGTCACCAGGCCTGTTCTCTCCAACAAAAGGAACCGCAGATAGGGCACCCCGTTTCTTTCTGTCATCTCCATCTGGTTCATGTCAGATTCCTCCAAAGGCATTCCGGTAATGCCGGATGTTTCCCTCTCCGTCCATGGCCACCACGTCAAACCGGCAGTCGGTGGCTTCCGGCAATCCATGGGCTGCCAGGTACATCTGGGCCACCCGCCGGATCCGCAGCTGCTTGGCTGCGTTCACCGCTTCCTCCGGTGTACCCAACGCCGGCGTCTTCCGGTATTTGACCTCCACAAAGACCCAGGTTTCCCCGTCCCGGGCTACCAGGTCAATCTCTCCCAGGCGGCACCGGTAGTTGGCCTCACGGATCTCCAGCCCTGCAGCTTGCAAAAAGGCGGCCGCCTGTTCCTCAAAGCGGCCGCCCACCTCCCGGCGGTTCACGTCTCCTCCCCCAACAGCTTCCGCAGGAAGCTTCGCCGATGGATGGGACAGGGGCCGTAGCGCCGGATGGCCTCCTGATGGGCTGCCGTGCCGTAGCCCTTGTGCCCTTCAAAGCCATATTCCGGATACAGCTCCGCATACTGGCGCATCATCCGGTCCCGGGTTACCTTAGCCAGAATGCTGGCCGCCGCAATGGAAACACTCTTGGCGTCCCCGTGGATGATGGGCACCTGGGGATACAGAAGCCCCGGCACCGTCACCGCATCGTTCAGCAGCACCTGAGGCTCCACGGAAAGCTGGGCCACCGCCTGGCGCATGGCCTCATAGGTAGCCTGCAGGATATTGATCTCATCAATCACCTGGGGACCCACAATCCCGATCCCCCAGGCAATGGCTTTTTCCTGAATCTCATCAAACAGCAGCTCCCGGCGCTTTTCCGTCACCTTTTTTGAGTCGTTGAGATAAAAAATTTCCGCATCCCGGGGCAGGATCACCGCAGCTGCCACCACCGGCCCCGCCAACGGCCCCCGGCCAGCCTCGTCCATCCCGCAGACCCGTACCTCCGGGCCATACTGGCGCTCATATACTTTCATCTGTTCCAGACGGCGGCGCTCCGCCTCCGGGTCCAATTTTTTCGGCATATTCTCTCCTCTGCGGCCGTCCGCCCACCAGGGTGGGGGCCGTTTCCCTATTGATGGCGCAGCAGCCCCACCTCGTTGAGCGGCCAGAAACGGAGCAGCGCTGTCCCCACAATCTGCTCCCGCTGCACCGGTCCCACCGAAGAGCTGCGGCTGTCCCCGCTGTTGTTCCGGTTATCCCCCAGCACAAAATATTCGTCTTCTCCCAATGTCAGCGGTTCCGCGGCAATCCCGGCGGAATCCATGGGTTCCAGGCCGTAATCTTCCTCCAGCCTCTGGCCGTTGATCCAGATGGCGCCGTCCGCCACCTGCACCGTCTCCCCGGGAAGGCCCATGACCCGCTTGATGTACAAGGTGCCGCTTCCATCCTGGGAATCAAACACCACAATGTCAAACCGCTGGGGATTTTGATAGCCCAGCTTCTGTACGATCAGGAGATCCCCATCGTGAAGGTTGGGCTGCATGGATGCTCCATTGACCACCGCCACCCGGCCCACAAACATTAAAATGAGTAGGGCTGCCGCCGCAATCAGCAAGAAGACGATTGCCGTATTTAAAAAATCTTCCCAAAAACGGGGATACCGCCGCCCCTGTGCTTCCGCCTCCGGTTCTCCGCCTCGTCTGTTTTTCTTCACTGTGTCCTCATCTCTTCCTGTGTCTCTTGCGGAGGCCGTTCCAGGCTGAGCCTGCCCAGCTTTCCACTGCGGAAATCCTCCAGAAACAGCCGAACCGCCTTGCCCACGTCCGGTTCTCCGCCCTTCTGCAGGCACTTCCGCACCTCCGCAATGCCCTCCAAAATCTGGTAGGGCTTCTGATCCTCCGGAAGGCCGTAGCGCTCCGCCAGCACGCCCGGGTACGCTGTCTGCAGAAAGCGGATGCCCTCTGCTGCCAGCTCACCCAGATCCAGCACCTCATCGTTGACGGAGCCGATCAGCGCCAGACGGATGCCCACCTGCTGATCCTCAAACCGGGGCCACAGGATGCCCGGGGTGTCCAGCAGCTCCACCCGCTGGTTCAGCCGGATCCACTGGTTGCCCTTGGTGACGCCTGGCTTATTGCCGGTTTTGGCAGCCGCCTTTTTGGCCAGGGAGTTGATGAGAGTGGATTTCCCCACGTTGGGGATGCCCACCACCATGGCCCGCACCGGCCGGTTCAGAATCCCCCGGCGCTTGTCCCGCTCCCGCTTTTTCTGGCTGGCCGCCTCAATGGCGTCCTGCACCTTCTTCATGCCGGAGCCGCTCCGGGCATTCAGCTCCACCGCCGGGATCCCCTGTTTTTCAAAATAATCTTTCCACTGGCGGTTTACGGAAGGGTCTGCCAGGTCCGCCTTGTTCAACAGCACCAGCCGCGCTTTTCCGCCGGCTAACCGGTCTATATCCGGATTCCGGCTGCCCAGGGGAACCCGGGCGTCCACCAGTTCTATAACCAAATCCACCAGCTTGACATCATTTTCCATGGCCCGGCGGGCCTTGGTCATGTGGCCGGGATACCACTGGATTTTCATGAATTCTCCTCTCCTTCCGCTGCCGTCTGCCCGCTGCCCACAAAACCCAACTGAGAGAAAGGGGCCACCCGCAGCCAGATTTTTCCCAGGATCTGATCCCGGTGCACGTTTCCCACAATGGCAAAGCGGCTGTCCTCACTGCTGTCTCCATTGTCCCCCAGGAGGAAATATTCGTCCTCCCCCAGGTGCACCGCCGTCTCCGCCAGGCCGGCCACCGTGTAGGTCCGATTCCAACCGGAGCCGGTCAGCGGCGCGCCGTCCACCAGGACAACCCCATTCTGAATCTGCACCGTCTCCCCGGGCAGGCCAATGACCCGCTTGATATAAGTCTGGTTTTCCGACTGGGGATTCTGGAACAGCACCACGTCAAAACGCTCCACCGAAAAAAAATGGTAGCGCAGCTGATTGACCAGCACCGTATCCCCCGCCTGCAGGGTAGGCTCCATGGAATGGCCTTCCATTCGCACCTGACGGCCCAGCGTGTGAACCAAAAAAACGGCCAGGGCGATCACCGCAATCACCCCTACCGTCCAATCGGTTACGGTGTGGAGCAGTTTTCCCTCCTGCTTCTCCGCATGTTTCTTTTTTCTCCTACGAACCATGGCAACTCCGTTCTGCCGGGACGAATGCTCCCCATCCAGCATTTTTGAAAGCCCTCGGATTGCTCCGTGCTGCGCACTCCCGCAATCCTACCTGTATTC
>CAZSAF010000167.1:3783-5980 GCA_964604605.1 uncultured Lachnospiraceae bacterium | reverse complement strand
GGTACACGCCCTGCGTCAGGTGGATTTTCAGGTGGCGGAGGGGGAGTTCGTGGCGGTTATGGGCCGCAGCGGCTCCGGCAAATCCACGCTGCTCAATATCCTGGGAACGCTGCTCAAGCCTACCTCCGGGGAGTATATCCTCCGGGGTCAGCAGGTGGATCAGATGACGGAAGATCAGATTCTGGCACTGCGGCGGAAGGATATTGGCTTTGTGTTCCAGCGCTACCGGCTGCTCCGGGCCTATTCGATCTGGGAGAACATCTGTATGCCCCTGGCCCTGGACCAGGCGGATGTGGATGCGGAATACCTGGAGGATCTGGCGGAGCGCTGCGGAATACCGGATAAGCTGGACAATTATACGGTCTACCTGTCCGGCGGGGAGCAGCAGCGGGTGGCCCTCATCCGGGCCATGGCCCACAAGCCGGCGGTGGTGCTGGCGGATGAGCCCACCGGCAACCTGGACTACAAAACCGGCATGTCCATTATGAGCCTGATGGAGGACTGCCGCCGGGAATTCGGACAGACCATTGCCATGGTCACCCATGACAACGAGTGCGCCTCCTACGCGGACCGGGTGGTCCGACTGGAGGACGGGCGGTTTGTGGAAGAATAAAAAACGACAGCGAGAAAGGGGGCGGACTATGAAGAAGGCTTTGAGTGCCTGGATTTTGGCCCTGTTGCTGGTCCTGCCCGGCACGGTGCGGGCGGAGGGGAATGCCTGCCCGGATTGTGGAAAAGAAGAGGGGAAGCTGGTGAGCACGTTTTTGGCTGCCTGGATCCCCACCGGGAAGGAGCAGCCTTGCTCCCAGCTGGGGTATGGCCAGGATCGTCAAGAGAGGCGGGTGATTACCCGGAATTATCTGTGCGACTGCGGGAACGCGTATTCGGTGAAAACGGAGGAAACCCGCTGGGCCTGCGGCGGGACCGTGGAAATGGCGGATCTGGTGCGCTATCTGGCAGTCCTGTCCGGTGCGGCGGAAAATCCCAACCCCTGTTCCTGCGGCGGCGGCTACTTCCCGGGGACGGTGGAGTATACCGCCTGGGCCACACAGCCGATTGAGAAGGACTGCGCCCACAACTGGCTGGGGAGCGATTATCTGCAGCGGCGGAGGCGGATCACCACGCTGACCTGCTTTTCCTGCGGGGAGGCATATTGTAAAAGCGTCTACGAGTTTCAATGGGTCTGCAATGGACACTCTTGAGCTCTTTCCAGGGACGGCCGGAGGCGGAGCGGATTCGCTTCCGGCTCTTTTTCTGCGCAGCCGCCTGCGCCTGGAGAATTGACAGTATGGGAAAATCCGGCGGAACTCTTTGACAGATCCCCTGCCGTATAGTAAAATTGGCATCAAGCCCCGGAGCGCGGCGGGGCGAAACTGTGCGCTAAAGGATGCGGATAAAATGCGAAAATTGGCTTTGAGTGAAGATATTTTGCTGCGGGCGGAGAAGCCGGCCCGGTACACCGGCGGGGAGATCAATACGGTGATGAAGGATCCGGAGCAGGTGGTGGTCCGGTTTGCCATGGTGTTCCCGGACGTCTACGAGATCGGGGAATCCCACCTGGGGATGAAGATCCTGTATCACCTGCTCAATTCCCGGCCGGATGTCTGGTGCGAGCGGGTCTATTCCCCCTGGATGGACATGGACCGGATCCTCCGGGAGGAGCACATCCCCCTGTTTGCCCTGGAATCCCAGGATCCCCTAAAGGACTTTGATTTTCTGGGATTCACCCTCCAATATGAGATGTGCTACACCAACGTGCTCCAGGTGCTGGATCTGGCCGGAATTCCCTTGCTGGCGGCGGAGCGGGGGGAGGACGTGCCGCTTATCATCGGCGGCGGCCCCTGCGCCTACAACCCGGAGCCCCTGGCGGATTTCTTTGACCTGTTCTACATTGGGGAGGGGGAGGTTTCCTACTTTGCCCTGCTGGATTTGTACAAGGAAAACCGGGCCAAGGGCGGCAGCCGGCAGGATTTCCTGCGCCAGGCGGCGGCTATCCCGGGGATCTACGTGCCCTCCCTGTACCGGGCGGAATACCATACGGATGGAACCCTGGCGGACTTTGTCCCCCTGTGCCCGGAGGCGCCCCGGAAGATCCGGAAGGTGATTGTGAACCAGATGGATGAGGCACCCTATCCCCTAAAGCCGGTGGTCCCCTACCTGAAGGCCACCCAGGACCGGGTGGTGCTGGAGATTCTGC
>CAZSAF010000167.1:0-3773 GCA_964604605.1 uncultured Lachnospiraceae bacterium | reverse complement strand
TGATCTACCGGCCGGTGCGCCTGAAAAGCGTGGAAAACCTGCTGGACACCGCCCGCTGTATGTTGGATGCCACCGGCTATGATGAAGTTTCCCTCAGTTCCCTAAGCTCCAGCGATTACACGGAGCTGGCGCCGCTGCTGGACGGCCTCCTGGAGGCCTGCCGGGAGCGGAAGGTGAACATTTCCCTGCCCTCCCTGCGGATTGACGCCTTCTCGCTGGATGTGATGAGCAAGGTCCAGGACGTGAAAAAGAGCAGCCTGACCTTTGCCCCGGAAGGGGGGACCCAGCGGATCCGCAATGTGATCAACAAGGGCCTTACGGAGGAGGAGATCCTTTCCGGCGCCGCGGAGGCGTTCCGGGGCGGCTGGAGCAAGGTGAAGCTGTACTTTATGCTGGGCCTTCCCACGGAGACGGAGGAGGACATGCGGGGGATTGCCGAGCTTTCGGAAAAGGTTGCCAAGTGCTATTACGCAGAAGTCCCCAAGGAGCAACGGAAGGGGAAGGTGCAGATTACCGCCAGCGCCTCCTTCTTTGTGCCCAAGCCCTTTACCCCGTTCCAGTGGGCTGCCATGGAGACAGAGGAGGAGTACCTGCGCCGGGAGTGGGAGCGGGCCATGGAGGGCCTGGTGACGCCCAACTGCCGGGAGGCCTGCAGCGGCTGTGGTGCCGCGGTGTTCGGAGGAGGGATCTGCCATGAAAATTAGGATTCGATTTTCCAAAACCGGGAACATGCGGTTTATCAGCCATCTGGATGTGATGCGCTATTTCCAGAAGGCCCTGCGCCGGGCCGGGGTGGCCATCTGCCTTTCCCAGGGGTTCAGCCCCCATCCAGTGATGTCCTTTGCCTCCCCTCTGGGCATGGGGGAGACCTCGGAGGGGGAGTACGTGGACATTGAGGTAGACCACTGTGAGTCCTCCGCCCGGATGGTAGAGCGGCTCAATGCGGTGATGGCGGAGGGCTTTCGGATCCGGAGCTTCCGGCGGCTGCCGGATACCGGAAAGACCAATGCCATGGCCACCATCGCCGTGGCGGACTACCGGGTCCTTCTGCACCCGGAAGGCTTTCTTTCCCGGGATGCGCTGAGGACGGCGTGGGAGGCCTTTTTGGAGCAGGAGGCCATTGTGGTGCACCGGAAGACCAAGAGCCGGGAGGGGGATGCGGACATCCGCCCTATGATCCGGATAGCCCGGTGGCAGGAGGACGGCAGCTTCTTTTTGCGCCTGGATGCCGGAAGCGTCCGGAACTTAAAGCCGGAGGCGGTGTTTGACGGCTTCTTCCGGTATCTGGAGAGGACCGGCGCCCCGGTGCCGGCGGATTTCCCGGAATCCGGCTCCGTCTCCCGTGTGCTGCGGATTCACCGGCTGGAACTGTACGGGGAGCGGGAAGGCCAGCTGGTCTCCCTGGAGGAGCTGGGGGAGGAGATTCCATGAGCAAGCTGCTGGTGACCCGGCTGGACGGGCGGATTGTCAGCGCGGTTTGGGACGGAAACGCGGTGATCCAGCTGTCCCGCTCCGGGGATACGTCCCGCTCCGGGGATACGTCCCGTGCCGCCGTGGTGGGGGATGTTTATCTGGGGCGGGTCAAAAACCTGGCCAAGAATATCCAGGCGGCGTTTATTGAGATTGGCGGCGGCCAGGTGTGCTACTGTAACCTGGAAAAAGGCGAGCGGGTGCGGCCCGGGGAGGAATTTCCGGTGCAGGTGACCCGGGAGGCCGTTAAAACCAAGAACGCCGTGGTCAGCCGCCGCCTTTCCCTGTCGGGAAAATACGTGGTGCTGACGGAAAACGGCGGCCGGGTGGTGGTCTCCGGCAAGATTACCGCCAAAAAGCGCCGGGAGGCCCTGCAGGAGTTGCTGCGGCCCCTGTGCCAGGGGGAGGCGGGGTTTATCCTCCGGACCAACAGTGAGGAGGCCGGGGAGGAGGAAATCTGCCGGGAGGCCCGGCGGCTGCGGGACCGCTGGCAGCGGCTCCGGGAGCAGGCCCCTTTCCGCACCTGTTTTTCCCGGCTGGCTGCCGGGGAGCCGGATTACCTGAAGCTGATGCAGGACCTGTCGGCCCGGGAGCTGGAGGAGATTGTCACGGACCAGCCGGACCTCTTTCAGGAGGCAGCGTCCTACCTGGAGGAAAATCAGCCGGAGGACCGGGAAAAGCTGCGGCTGTATGAGGACCCGCTGCTGCCGCTGCCCAAGCTGTACAGCCTGGAGACCGCCTGGGAACGGGCCCTGCAGAAGCGGGTCTGGCTCAAATCCGGAGGCTATCTGGTCATTGAGCCCACGGAGGCGCTGACGGTGATTGACGTGAACACCGGCAAGTATGACGGCCGGAAAAACCGGGAGGAGACCTTTTTCCAGATCAACCGGGAGGCGGCCCGGGAGGTGGCCTTCCAGCTGCGTCTGCGGAATCTGTCCGGTATCATTCTGGTGGATTTCATTGACATGGAAGCGGAGGAAAAGCGGGAGGCGCTGCTCCGGGAGCTGGAGGAGTGCCTCCGGCAGGATCCCATTAAGACGGTGCTGGTGGACATCACCAAGCTGAACCTGGTGGAGATCACCCGCAAGAAGATCCGGCGCCCCCTCTACGAGCAGTAGGCACCATTTTTCCCTTGCCGTCCGGCGCCAGCAGGCCGCCTGCCGCTGGTGGCCTGCTGAAAGCGCTGCTCCACCACCGGCCAACAGACCACATGGAACCAGTCGGCAATGTAGGCAGCCCGCTGGTTATAGTGCTTCAGATAGTAGGCGTGCTCCCACACATCCAGGTTCAGCAGCGGGATTTTTCCCTCCTCCAGCGGCGTATTCTGGTTGACGGTGGAGAGAATCCGCAGGCATCCGCAGTCCAGAACCAGCCAGGCGTAGCCGGAGCCAAAAACTGCTGCTGCGGTATCGGAAAAACGGCGCCGGAATTGTTCCAGGCTGCCGAACTGCTGCAGCAGAGCTTCACCCAGCGCACCCTCCGGTTCCCCTCCTTCCGGGCCACATCCCCTCAAAGAAAAAGCGGTGGCAGTACACACCATCGGCGGAATGGCGGACCGGAGTCTGCAGGGACTGGGGCAGCCGGCAGAGGCTGCGGAGCAGAACGGGCAGGGAGCAGCCCTGCAGCCGTGGGGCTTTCTCCAGCAGGGCGTTCAGGCTGTCTACATAGGCCTGCAGATGCTGGTCATGGTGCAGATGCAAGGTTTTCTGGTCAATAAAGGGTTCCAGGGCGTCATCGTCGTAAGGCAGCGGCGTGTTGACAAACGGGTAGTAGGAATTTATGGCATTCCCCTCCCAAAGGCATTTTACTAAAAGATATGGATGCCAGCGGAAAACATGACGGAGGCTGGGGCGAAAAGCCGGAGTTTATCGAAAAGGAAATCGCCTTTCGGATCAACCTATATCGCAGTCAAACCGGTCTCACAACAGACCAAGCTACAAATCAAACAGATCCATCCGATCAAGTGACAATTTCTTTTGGAAAAGAAGAACGGCAACTGATACATTTGATTGTTAACAAACCGGAAATCACACAAAAAGAAATGGCGAAAAAGTTGGAGTGGAGATTAAGTAAAGTAAAATATTACATTACAAAGTTGAAAAAGAATCATGTGCTGGAACGTGTTGGAACCAGTCAGAAAGGCCAGTGGAATGTTCTTGTGGATGTTCATGCATGGCAGGACGAAATTTAAAATAACATCTGCCTGCGAAAAACAAGGCAAAACCTGCGAAAAAGCCTTGACTTCCCCTCACAGGCATGCTATGATATCAAAGTATGCGTAGCATACTTTTTGCCGCACAACG
>CAZSAF010000166.1:0-6036 GCA_964604605.1 uncultured Lachnospiraceae bacterium | reverse complement strand
CCTGGAACTTGGCTATTCCCTGGTCCGTCAGCGGATGTTTGGTCATCTGCTCAATCACTTTATAAGGAACCGTTGCGATGTCCGCTCCGGCAAGTGCGCTGTCTGTCACATGAATGGGGTTCCGGATGCTGGCAGCAATGATCTTGGTGGTGATGCCCTGCACCGCAAACATCTCCGCAATGGTGCGGATCAGGTCAATCCCCGGCATGGAGATGTCATCCAGCCGTCCCAAAAACGGGGATACATAGGTGGCGCCGGCTCTGGCGGCCAGCAATGCCTGGTTGGCAGTAAAGACCAGGGTCACATTGGTCTTGATCCCTTCTTTGGTCAGCGCCTTGCAGGCCTTCAGGCCTTCCACGGTCATGGGGATTTTCACCACCATGTTGGGGTGAATGGCCGCAATCTCCCGGCCCTCCTCAATCATGCCCTGGGCATCCACCGTGGTGGCTTTCACCTCTCCGCTGATGGGGCCGTCCACAATGCCGGCAATCTCCTGGATGACCTGCTTGAAATCCCGGCCTTCCTTGGCGATCAGAGACGGGTTGGTGGTAACGCCGCTGATGACTCCCATATCGTTGGCTTTCCGAATTTCCTCAATATTAGCGGTATCAATAAACAGTTCCATCTTTGGCTCTCCTTTCATAGTTGCCGTGCTTCTCACGGCATCCAGTTACACCCGAAGGGTGCTTTCTGTTTTTCGCACCTATCATACCGCAAAACCGGGGTTTCCGCAACCGGAACTTCCTGTTTTTCTTGGTTTTTTCCGACTTTTTACCGGTTCTTTACCCCCAGGGGTTCCGGGGCTTTCTCATCCGCTTGACCAGATAGAAGGCCAGCCCCAGCAGGAAGCCGAAAACCAGTCCGGAAAGGTGAGCCATGTTGTTCACTTCCAGGGACATGTAGCCGGACAGCAGCGTGATCAAAATCACCGCCATCATCTGGCCGGCGGTGATCCCCTCCGCCTGGCGGCCGATCAGCGCCACCGCGTACATGCCGCCGCAGACGCCGAAAATGGCGCCGGAGGCACCGGCGGCAAGCACCCGGTAATCCCCCTCCAGATAGTAGGAAAAAAAGGTGACCACATTGGCGCCCACGCCGCTGACCAGATAAAGGATCAGATAAGGGATATGCCCCAGGATCCGCTCCAGCCGATAGCCCATAATGGCCAGCATCAGCATATTTCCCATCAGGTGATTGATGTCAAAGTGCAGAAAAGCCGATGTCAGGAACCGGTACATCTCCCCGTTCTCCACGTCCGCCAGCGTCAGCCCACCGCCGTACAGCACAGACGTCAGATCCGTGGGAAGCTCCAGCAGGTCCGGCCCCACAAAGAAAATCGCGTTTAAAGCCACCAGCAGAATGGTGATCACCGGATAATTGTTCCAATAGTAGCGGATACCCACGCTTGCCTTCCTTTCCCCGGCCAATGCCAATGGTACGGCCGGACGCTCTGTCTACAAGGGTCTCCGGTTATCGTAGCATTCCCGGTGGGGATTGTCAAGAAAACGCCGGGCAGGAGATATGGTGTGTCGGCCGGAGATACATCACTGGAACAGATACTTCAGGTCCGCCAGCATAATCTCATCTCCTGCCTGCACCGGGTAGCGGCGGTTGGGCTCCAGGCGCACCCCGTTGAGATAGGTACCGTTGGTGGAATTGCAGTCCACCAGGTAGATCTGCCCGTCCTGCTGCTCCAGCCGGGCGTGAATCCGGCTGATCACCGGGTACCGCAGCGGATAGTCGCAGACATCCTCCATCTTGCCCAGGATAAACGGCAGCTGCCGGATGCGGATGGTGTCATGGCGAAGGGAGTTCTGGCTGATCAGGCACCGCTCCCCGGCGGCCTCGGAAAACTCTCCCGGCAGGAAATCCGTCACCCGGTCCTTCCCTTCCCACAGCTCCGCCGGGATCTCCCTCTTTTTCTCTTTCACACCGCCTGCGTTTTCGTTGGCCTGCTGCCGCCGGCGCAGCCAGATCCCTGCCAGGCAGGCCAGCGCAATGGATAGGAGCAGCAGCCCCACCGCCGCCAGCTGATCCGGCGGCTGCCACAGGTTCAGATACCGGAGAAGCAGGAACACCACTGCCACCGCCGGGACGGCCAGAAAGCCGGCCCAGGGCACCGAAGGCTTTCCGTTTCCCGTCTCGGACCTACGGGGTTTCCGGCCGGCCCGATCCGGGAAAAAGCGGCCTGCCTCCGCTTTCCCTTCCGGCAGCTCCTCCAGCGCAAACTCCTCCCCCGGCTCCCAGGGTTCTCCCTCCTCCGGCGCTTTCTCCGCCTGCCCCTCCGGCAGGTCCAACGCCTCCAACAGATCGTCAAAGCAGAACAATTCTTTTCCCACCACCTGGAACAGCCGGTAGGTCATCTCCACGCTGGCTGCGTCCCCGTGATCCATTTTGTTCAGGAAATACTGGACCAGGGAGCGCAGCCCGTCAAAGAAATTGCCGGTCCAGCCGGGATGGCAGCATAGCTGCACCTGGCCGGTCCCCTGCTCCGGTACAAAGAGGAAGTCCGGCTCCAGCAGCACCCGGTCCAGGTCCAACAGGTAATCTTCCAGCTGCTCCAGCCCCCGGTGCAGGCCCAGCAGGAGCTCCCGCACCTCCCCAGCCTGCAGCTGGCGGCTTTCCCACCGGCGCCGGAGGGTCTGGCACCCGGAAACCGCAAACCAGTATTCCGGCCGCCCCTCCGCCCAGTGGATTTGGCTGGCTGCCACCCCGTCCAGCCGGTTTTCCTTTAAGATCCGGGCCGTGTAGGTATCCGGCTGCTCGTCCCCCTCCAGGACCAAAAATGTTTCGCTCAGTTCCCTGCGGTAACGGACTTCCATGAGCTCCTCCTTTCCTGCCTTCTGCCATGTTTTTCAAGACATCCTACTCCAGCAGCAGGCAGCACAGGCGCAGCAGCGCCGGGGGATCCACGCTTTTCCGGCTGGCCTCCACCTGGAAGCCGGCATGAAAGCCAAAGCCCACCGCTGCCTCCCGGCTCTGGAGGCTTCCCTGCACCGTTTCTCCCTCCTGCCGGACAGAAACCGCCTGCACCGGGATCCACAGCATCTGCCGTACCCCCTCGGTCAACCGCTGCTCCGCCTCCTCCCCGGACAGGGTCCGGGTCTGCTCCACCCCTTCCCACACCAGCGCCTCCGCCATGACCCGGTCGTGGAGCCAGAAGGTATACAGAATCACAAAAAACACCGCTCCCAGCACCAGCGGCATAACCAAAGCCGCCTCCACCGTAAAACTTCCCGGGCACCTTAGCCCCCTCCCATCCGGCCCAGCAGCGCCAGGGACCAGGCGGCCCAGAGGAACGGGACAAAGGGAAGCCGTTTCCCCCGGGCGTTTCCGCGGAGGAAGCAAACGGCGGCCCCCAGGGAGGCCAGCACCAGGCCGCCCCAAAAAAGCTGGAAGGCTGCCCAGCCGCCCAGGAAGCAGCCCACCGCCAGCAAAATTCCCCCGTCCCCGCTGCCAATGGCTCCCCGGGTGAGCCGGCTGAACCCCAGCACAGCGACCCCCGGCAGAAGGCACCCCGGCAGGGAAAGCAGCTGCTCCCAGCCTCCGGCCAGCCGGTATCCCAGCCCCGCCGTCAGGGCCGCTCCCAGTCCGATCAACGGCAGCTGCCGCTCCCGCAGGTCCTGCCAGGCAAATATTCCCAATACGATCCATACCATTCCCTCCTTCATCCGCTGCCTCCTCCGCACCGGCTGCAGGGAGGAAGCGAAGTCTCCCCCACCGGCACCGTATCCACCTTCCGGGTCAGGCCGCCGCAGTTCCGGTCTGTGTGGTACCGCTGCCCCTGTCCGGTAATCCAGACCACTGCGGTTTCCTCCGCATACTTGGCGCACCGCTGGCAGGCGGTATACCGCTCCCCCCACTGATTCCGGCGGGCTTCCACGCCGCTGCGGGAGACCTCCGTCACCGAAAGCCGCAGATAGGTGCAGTCCAGGGTAGTGTGGTACACCTCCCCGTACTCCGCCACGTAGACCAGCTGTTCCCCGGCCCCTGCCTCCCCGGAACCCTCCTCCGCCGAAAGCCCGCCGGTCCAGGCCCGGCGGCAGCTGCGCTGGCGCACCGGCAGCGACCCCACGCCGCCCAGGGAGAAAGGCAGCTGTACCCGGTAGGAGACCTGCAGATCCACCCGATCCTCCTCCAACACCGAGGACCCCAGGAAGGAGAGGCCGCCGCTGCCTCCCACCACGCAAGATTCCTCCAGGCGCTCCGCCCCCACCAGCTGGATCACCCGCTGGCGGGCGTAAGCCAGGGAGAGGCCTCCGGCGGCCAGCTGCAGCACCTCTCCCCCTTCCTCCCCGCCTTCTATTTTTCCGGAAAGCTTTCCCACTCCGTAGGCAGCCGCCGCCATCTCCTCCGAGGTCTGCTCCAGGGCCGCCTGCAGCTCCAGACTCAGCTGCATGGCCGGAAAAAGTCCCCAAAAGCAGGACACCGCCAGCAGGAACAGCGTCAGCACCAGGGCCGCCTCCACCGTCAGGCTGGCGGGAAGGGAGATGCCGTCAGAAATCCTCCCTGCGGCTCGTTGGAGAATTCTGTTTACCAAAATAATCAAAGGTCTTGGGGAATGTAGCGTGAGAGATTGTTTTTGCTCCTTTCTAGGCAGCTCAGTCGTAGTCTTATTCATCCGCAGGAAGGACATCTGGCGGCACCTCCTTTCTCCAATGTATTTTCTGTTCCACATTTCCGTTCCTTCTGCCTCTGGGTTCTTAATATTGATACCGTGCCCGGGCCTCCAGCGCGTACCCGCCGTTCCCCCACTGGGTGTGGGGAAGGAACAGCAGCGGCGTAAACAGCAGCGGGCTTTCCCCCTGCACCGTTGCCTCACAGGAAAACACACACTGGTCCAGGCGGAATCCCGGCTCCGTCTGCTCCATCTGCCGCTGGATCACATCCATGGCCCGGTAGCTTTTTTCCTCCTGCCCCACTGTCAAAAGCAGCAGGCGCAGATAGTCCTCATAGGAAAGCCCCTCCTCCTTCTGCTCCTCGGTCCGCACCGAGGCGGACAGGCTGACCAGGCCGTTCAGGCTCAGCCGCCAGCTCTCCGCATCCTTCAGCAGCGGCACACACTCCCCGGCCAGCAGGGAGCGGACATCCACCAAGGATTCCCCATAGCTCCAGGCCGCCAGGATGAGGGCGCTGAGCCCTGCCACCAGAAACGGCAGTCCGGTCCACCCCACCAGGGCTGCCGCCGCCGAGCTGGCCAGGGAGCGGCTGGAAGAATCGGTGGCCAGATAGGCCAGGTTCATGGCCTCCCGGACCCACAGCAGCCGGTGCACCACCGAGGTCAGGTTTTCCCGGTCATTTTCCTTTCCCGCCACCACGTATTCCAGCTGGTACCGGAGGCCCTCCCCCGGATTTTCCGAGGTGTAACAGTCCAGGAACCGCAGCAGGTATTCCTGGAACAGCAAGGTGTCCACCATGCCCTGAACACCGTCCTCCTCCGAAAGGGGGCTGGCCGGATCCCGCCGGCTTCTCTCCTCCCCGGACATCTGAGAAGGGAGAAAGCCGTCCCCCAGTGCCTCCTGGGAAAGCTCGCCGGGATTTTCCAGCACCAGGGCCAGCACTCCGTGGGAGAACAGCGCCTTCACCCCTTCCAGGAGGTTCCCCTCCGGCAGGATGCTTTCCCGGGCCGGCTCCCCGGTGCCGGATGTTCCGGCATCCCCCTGCTCCCCGGAGGGATCGGCTGAACCGCTCGCCCCGGCAGGGTCCTCCGGGCTCTCCCCATCGGCTCCCGTCTCCTGGCTCTTCTCCAGCACCTCCTCTGCCTGCTCCTCCCATTCCCGGTACTGTTCTTCCACTTCCTGAAAGTCAAACTCCCCTTTTTCCGCGCTGTCCCGGGCTTCCTGTAGGGGATCGGCGGCTCCGCCGCCGTCTCCCTCCAGGGTTTCCTGGAGCTTCTCCCAGGCAATCTCCACGGCCCCGGTTTCCATATAGTCCAGCACCGCTTTCTCAAAAACCACGCCCGACTGGTCTGTGGCAAATACCAGGCCGGAAACCTGGGCGGAGACCGGCTCCGGGCGCAGCCAGTCGCTGCCTCCT
>CAZSAF010000165.1:0-6082 GCA_964604605.1 uncultured Lachnospiraceae bacterium | reverse complement strand
AAAACCCCTTGTACAAAATGTCTTTCTATGTTACATTGTTTGCGTCAGATGTCTCATCTGTGAGTAGAAAAAATCATTTAAAAATTTGAAAAGGTGCCTTGTAACGGATAAAGCCTGATTTTATAAACTCTCTATCAGTGCTTTATCCATTACATAACACCACCACTACAAATTTGATGTAGACTCTTATTTTTCGATTAAATTCCGTTTCTCTAATGCTCCCCGCACACCTGAAAAACATAGAACTTCAGATAATACGACTCATCTGCCGCCCACAGAATGGGGTGGTCCGGGGCCTGGGTGCCGAACCGCACCTGCCGCAGCCGCCGGTGGACGCTCTTGGCCGCCTGGCGGATAGTATCCGTAAACAGCTCGTAGCTCATAAAGTGGGAGCAGGAGCAGGTGGCCAGAAAGCCGCCGTCCCGGACCAGGCGCATGCCCCGTCGGTTGATCTCCCGGTAGCCCTTTACCGCATTCTTCACCGAGCTCTGGGACTTGGCGAAGGCCGGAGGATCCAGGATCACCACATCGTACTGTTCTCCCGCCTCCTCCAGCTCCGGCAACAGGGCAAACACGTCCGCACAGCGGAAATGGACCCGGTCGGAAAGGCCATTGAGGGCCGCATTCTTCCGGGCCTGTTCTACGGCCAGCTCCGAGGCGTCCACCCCCAGCACCTCCCCGGCGCCGCCCAGGCCGGCGTTTAAGGCAAAGGAGCCGGTGTGGGTAAAGCAATCCAGCACCCGGGCGCCTTGGCAAAGCCCCTGGACAGCCAGCCGGTTATATTTCTGATCCAGGAAAAATCCTGTTTTCTGACCATTTTCTACGTCCACCTGGTAGCGGACGCCGTTCTCCACAATCTCCACCACCGGGTCAAAGGGGGCGGAGAGGAAGCCCTTGGTCCGGGGCAGCCCTTCCCGCTCCCGGACCTTGGCATCGCTGCGCTCGTAGATCCCCCGGATCTCCACTCCGTCTTCCGCCAGAATCTCCGTCAGCAGCTTCAAAATAGTCGTCTTCATCCGGTCGATCCCCAGAGCCAGGGACTCCACCACCAGCACATCTGCAAACTTGTCAATGACCAGCCCCGGCAGAAAGTCCGCCTCCCCGAACACCAGGCGGCAGCAGTCAGTATCCACGGTTCTCTTCCGGTACTCCCAGGCATTCCGGAGCCGCTGCTCCAGGAAAGCCTCGTCCACCACCGCCTGGGGATTCCGGGTCATCATGCGGATGCGGATCTTGGAGTGGCGGTTGATAAAGCCGGTCCCCATGGGATAGCCGTCAAAATCCCGGACCTCCAGCAGATCCCCGTCTGCAAAATCGCCCTCCACCCGGTCCACCTCGTTGTCATAAATCCACATGCCGCCGGCTTTCAGGGACCGGCCTTCCCCTTTTTTCAAAAACGCTGTGGCCATTTTCTTCTCCTTCCTGGCCAATCCCACTTTCCACCACGGGGACCAGCCCTTCTTTTACCGCTGCCGTTTTTTCCTGGCAGCCCATTACACCCACAGGGTGCTTCTCGCACGGCTCACCGAACCGCCTCCTCCGGAAACCAGTACTCCCGGAGAATGCAGGTGCGGGTTCCGTACAGCCGTGACATCAGGGAGGCAGTACTGTCCGGCAGCAGCACCGGCTCCTTCCCCTCCTCCAGAATCGGGATTCCCTCCTGCAGCCGGCGAATCCGCCGGGCCTCCGCTTCCGCCTCCGGAAACGGGCAAGACTGCAGCGTCGGCTCCAGCGCCTCCTCAAACTGCCGCTCCGGCACCTGGCGGGTAAAAGAGCCTATGTGCAGAATGGGCACTGTAGGGGCGTTCTTCTGCCGGAGATTCCGGTAGATGGAATGCTTCTTCAGCGCTCCCCGCAGCTCCTCCGCCGAGGAGAAGGTGATGGAGGCCTCCCGGTTTTCCGTCAGCTCCAGCTCCTGATACCGGAGCAGGAGCAGCTGCAAAGTGTCGGCCAGCGGAGAATACCCCATGGACACATGATGCAGGCTGTCCCAGAAAGCCCGGTCTGTAAAATACAGAAACTCTGTCTTGCCGTTGTGCTTGTCCACATACTGCAGCAGACCCTCCGGGGAGGGGTATTCGCTGGTGTTTTTGCTGATAAACACCTCTGTCAGGGCCCGGGCCATAAACTCCAGAATAGCCACATGCCGGTTAAAAAACACCTGGGTATAGGAATAGTAACGGTTCATCAAAAACTGATCCGCAATGGAAATCCCCTTGGGATGCACCCCTATGATCTCCGCCCCATGGTACGGGATCCGGGCCAGGTTCCGCAGGAACAGCCCCAGCTCAAAGCTGCCGTAGCTGGTGCCGGAGAAGGTGGCATCCCGGAGGAGATAATCGATGCGGTCCGCGTCCAGCTCTGAGTGGATCAGCTGCACAAGCCCGGAAATCTCCAGGTTCCGATCCGCATTACCGGTGATGATGTCGCAGATATTGTCCACCCGGATCAGCTCCGAACCGCCGCAGTGCTTTTCAATAATCCGGGCGATATCCCCGTCACTGCGGATCAGCCGTTCCGTGATCTGTTCATGGTGAAAAGGATTGGCCGCGGTGGTCATATAGTCGGTCCGCTCCTCCCCCAGGCCATCCAGCTCCGCCAGCACCCGCTTTCGCTGATTTTCCGTCACCGCGTCCGGATCCTCCGGCAATTCCTTGTACGCCTGCTCGCCCACATGGGACAGGGGATAGTGACCCAGGTCATGGAGCAGGCCCGCCAGCCGGACCAGCTGTCGCTCCTCGTCGGAATACCGCAGCTGGACCGCCATCTGGTCCGCAATGTGCATGACGCCCAGGGAGTGAATGAACCGGGTATGCTCCGCCCCCGGAAATACCCAGTTAGTCAGGCTCAGCTGCTTGATGCTCTGCAGCCGTTTGAAAAGAGGCAGCTCCAGCAGCTCTTTTTCCACTGCGGTAAATTCGATAAAGCCGTGGACATTGTCCAATATCTTGTCAATGAGTTCAATCCGGTACGGCATGTCTCCTCCTTTATAGCGAAAGCCTCGCCAACAATCGGAAAGGGAGCATCCGCGGAACGGTTTCCGCAATACTCCCTCTCAGAAACGCCCCTTCTTCCAGGGCCCTCGGTCATCCTGCCTGGCCGTTTTCTTTACGGCACATTTGTTTTACCGGGCTACCACCTTCACCTGGGCCGCCTGCCCTTCCTCCAGCTCCACGCTGAAGGAAAGCTTGCCGCTGCGGTTGGTCTCCATCAGTCCCACCTGCTCACCGTTTACATAGATGCCGTAATTGGTGGATTCCGCCAGCTCCAGCGTGATCTGTATATCCTGATTGCTCTCCACCTGGAAGCTGACGCCGTTTTCCTTCTCCAGGAAATGGCTGACAGCGCTTCCCGGCACCGACTCATAGACAAACAGGCCGTTCCGCTCCAGCTTAGTGATCTCATAAAAGGTTTTCACCTTGTAGAGATCCCCGCCGTGCTCGAAATTCTCCAGCTTGCCCTTCTGCTCCCGGGTGTAATCGCCAAAACTAATGGTTCCGTCACTCTCTCCACGCAGCAATTCTGCCACCACTGACATGGGTGTATCCTCCTTTATCCGCGGTATCCTGAGGGCATCTGGTTTTGCCCCCAACCTCCCCTTCATTATAAACGATGAAGTTTTTTTCAGCAATCTTTTACTTCAAATATTAATTGATTTTTTACGTTCCGCACCTGTACCTGGGCTCCCTCCGGAATCTCCCCGGCCAGGATTTTTTCCGCCAGCGGATCCTCCAGCTCCCGCTGCAATGTCCGCCGCAGCGGCCGGGCCCCGTACTTGGGATCATAGCCCTTGTCAATGAGCCATTCCCTGGCTTTGGGCGTCACCTGCAGGTGTATGCTCCGGCTCTGCTCCAGCCGTCCGCTGACATCCCGCAGCAGGTTCTGCAAAATCTCCCGCATATAGGTTTTGGACAGGGCATGGAACACCAGAATCTCATCAATCCGGTTTAAAAACTCCGGCTTAAAGATATGGCGCACCTCCTCCATCACCCCCGCCTTCATCCGCTGGTAATCCGCCTTCTCATCTTCCTGGACCACAAAGCCCAGGTTTTTGGGGGCCAGGATCCGCTGGGCCCCGGCGTTGGAGGTCATAATCAAAATGGTGTTCTTAAAGTCCACCTTCCGGCCCTGGGCGTCCGTAATGTGGCCGTCATCCAGCACCTGCAGCAGAATGTGGAACACATCCGGGTGAGCCTTCTCAATCTCGTCAAACAGGATCACCGAGTAGGGATTCCGCCGCACCTTTTCGCTGAGCTGGCCCCCCTCCTCATAGCCCACATAACCCGGCGGAGAGCCGATGAGCTTGGAGACGCTGTGCTTCTCCATGTACTCCGACATGTCCACCCGAATCATGGCCTCCTCCCGGCCAAACAGGGCCTCTGCCAAAGCTTTGGACAGCTCCGTCTTTCCCACGCCGGTGGGGCCCAGGAACAGGAAGGAGCCAATGGGCCGCCGGGGGTCCTTCATCCCCACCCGGCTGCGGCGCACCGCCCGGACCACCGCGGAAACCGCTTCGTCCTGGCCCACCACCCGCTTGTGAAGGATTTTCTCCAGCCGCTGCAGCCGGGATGCCTCTGCCTCCGTCAGCTGCTTCACCGGAATGCCGGTCCACTGGGCTGCCACATCCGCCACGCTCTCCGCCGTCACCTGGGGAAGCTGCTGCCGTTTCCGACGGCGGTCCCGGCTCTCCTGCCGCTTTTCCACTACCTCCGTCTCCCGGCGAATCTGAGCTGCTTTTGCAAAGTTCCCCTGGCGGATCGCTTCCTCCAACTGCGCTTCCCGTTCCGCCTGCTCCTGCTCCAGCTTTTCCAAAGCCGGTGTATTTCGGTGCTGAGCCAGCCGCACCTTGGATGCTGCCTCATCCAGCAAATCCAATGCTTTATCCGGCAAAAACCGATCCGGAATGTAACGGGCGGACAGCTTTACCGCCGCCTCCAGGGCATCCGGGGTAATCTCCACCTGATGATGCTGCTCATAGTGGCCCTGCAGCCCCCGAAGGATCTCCACCGACTCCTCCTCGGAGGATTCCTCCACCACCACCGGCTGGAAACGCCGCTCCAGCGCCGCGTCCTTCTCAATATGCTTCCGATATTCCTCCCGGGTGGTGGCGCCAATCAGCTGAATCTCCCCCCGGGACAGGGCCGGCTTCAGGATATTGGCCGCATCCAGGGCACCCTCCGCTCCGCCGGCGCCGATGAGGGTGTGGATCTCATCCAAAAACAGAAGAATCCGAGGATCCCCGGATGCCTCCTGGATTACCCGTTTGATCCGCTCCTCAAACTCCCCCCGGTACTTGGAGCCGGCCACCATGCCGGACAGATCCAGGGAGAGGATCCGCTTGCCCTGCATCAGATCCGGCACCTGTCCGGAGGCAATCCGCAGGGCAAGGCTCTCCACAATGGCGGTTTTGCCCACCCCCGGCTCTCCAATCAGGCAGGGATTGTTTTTGGTTCGCCGGCTTAAAATCTGCATCAGCCGCTGCAGTTCCTTCTCCCGGCCGATCACCGGATCCAGCTGGCCTTCCGCAGCCAGCGCCGTCAGATCCCGGCTGTACCGGTTCAGCATAGGGGTTCCCTGGGAGGGCTGGCCGTTCTCTTCCAGTTCTTCCTGATAAAACCGGCCATCCCGGCCCATGGCGATGATCAGATCCGCCAGCAGGCGGCTGGCACTGACATCCATATTTCGAAGCAAACGCAGCGCCACGCTCCCTCTGCTGCGCAGCAGCGCCATGAGGATGTGCTCGGTGCCAATCTGTTCCTGATGCCCCCGCTGTGCTTCCCGCAGGCTGGCTTCCAGCACTTCCCGGGCCCGGGGGGTAAAGGCGGGCTTTCCGCCTTCTTCTTCCGTATCCCGGGGAATTGCCAGACGCTCCAGCAGATCCAAGACTTTCTGTTTCGTTACCTCCTGGGCTTCCAGAAGCTTTGCCGGCAGACACTCGGTCCGAATCAGTCCCAGGAGCAGGTGGCCAGTTCCCACATAAAGGTGCTCTAAGGCGTCTGCCGCAGCAGACGCCTCCTCAAGCACTTGTTCACTTAATTCCGTAAAGGGATATTCCCAAATGGACATGGACAAGATTCTCCTT
>CAZSAF010000164.1:0-6158 GCA_964604605.1 uncultured Lachnospiraceae bacterium | reverse complement strand
ACCGGGGGCCGGTGATCATGGTGGCGTAGTTGGTGTTGGCCGCCAACAATTTGGCCATCTGCATCAGCAGTTCCTCCAAACGGTCCACTCGCTTCAGCAGGAAATCATTGGCCGGCGCCGCCGGCAGCTGCTGTTCCTGCATCAGCTGATCTACATAAAGCCGGTACCCTTTATCGGTAGGGATCCGGCCTGCGGATGTATGCGGCTGAACAATCAGCCCCATCTCCTCCAGATCTGCCATCTCATTCCGAATGGTAGCCGGGGACAGCTGCAGCTCTGTGTACTTGGAAATGGTCCGGGAGCCAACCGGTTCACCCGTCTTCTGATAATTCTGAATGATTGCTTTCAGAATTTTCTGTTTCCTTTCATCCAGTTCCACATGCTCACCCCTTTTCGTTATTAGCACTCAATAGCTTAGAGTGCTAACACCTTTCTTACATAAGATACCACCACGCTTTTTCTTTGTCAACACCTTTCTGGAAATTTTATAAGTTTTTTATGTGAACGAATAATTTCAGGAAGGCCAGAAGCGGCAAAAGCCCCGGAACCGTGCTTTCCGCTGTTCCAGAGCTTTCTCTTTCCATTTTTCTGCTGTGTGTTTGGGCTGTCAGCCGTCCTGCATCTGCTCCTCCACATCCTGCAAAAACTGCTCCCGTATCCGCCGCTTCCAGACAACCGCCTGCTCCGTCTCTGACCCTATATTCCCCTTCTCCGTATGGTATCCTCCCATGCCCGTATCCCCCGTTTTCACACCGGTTCCGGAAAACATCCCGTACCGGGCGTTTCCCTCTCAGTATAGCGGAAGAATGCAAGCAAGTTGTAACAAATTGGGGGGAAACGGCGAAAAATTCCTGCAATCTACACCAGTACCTTCAGCCGCAGCCGGCAGCGGCCCTTTTTGGTTTCCCCTTCCATCCCCCGGTAATAAGCCTTGCCAAAGCCCCGTACCACCAGGCAGTCCCCCGGCTTCAGCAGGCAGCTGGGATTTTCCGTCTCTCTTCCATTAATAAAGACCTTCTTCTGCCGGAACAGCTCCAGCATCTGGCTGCGGGATTTACCCCACAGGGCGGCAGCCACCACATCCGCCCGCTCCGAGGCAGCGGTAAGCACCCGCTCCACCGATTTGGGCTGCAGCTCCGGGGGAATGTCTTCCGCACGTCGGCACCGGACATGGGTGTGCTTTACCTGCACCAGATTCTCACACAAAAAGTCCGCCATGGGCTCCTGGCAAAACAGGTAGGCGCCTGCCCCCGCCACCAGAATATCCCCCGCCACACTGCGTTCCAGCCCCAAGTGCAGAATTGCCCCCAGGAAATCCCGATGGGTCAGCTTGTCCGCAAACTTTTCCATCACCGGGGAAACCCGGAGCAGGGCAATGGGAAAATCCCCCGGGTAGCCAAACAGCTCCTCCGATCCAAAGCCTGCCATCTGGCGCTCACAGCCCTCCCGGCCTCCATACAGCTGCCAAGGGATAAAGGACAGTTCCCGCTCCATACCGGCCAGCACGCTCTGCTCCGCCAGGGACAGAAAGCCCGTGTAGGTATAGCGGCTCTGGCTGTACGCCCGCTCCGCCAGCTCCCGCAGCCGTTTTTGCAGCATTTCCTCTTCGCTCATGTTCCTCCCTTTCCTCTACTTACCATACTGTTTACGGCATCCTGCGGCCCCTGAAGAGTGTTCCGGCCTCCGGCCCCTTTCAAAAAACGCTCATAGGCAAAGCAGTACTGCTGATACACCCCTGCCCAGGGGCTGTCCATCCAGCGGGGCCGGACTCCCTGATAGACCTCTTTGATAATCCGCTTCACCCATACATCCACCGGGCAAACCGAAAGGTCGTGGAGCCCGTAAAGGCAGATACAGCTGGCCACCTTGATGCCAATGCCCGGCACAGCCAAAAGTTCCTGGCAGCCCAGCTTCTGCTTCTCAAGGTCCGAGAGCCCCTGAAACCACCGGGAGGCAGTCAGCAGATAGCGGTCCCGGTATCCCAGTCCGACCTCGGCCAGGTCCTCCCGCTCCAGGGATGCCAGACGCTCCGGCCCCGGGAAGGTGTAAAAACCTCCGGCAGGGCAGTCTGCCGCCGTCCATTCCCCCCAGATCCGGCACAGCCGCTCAATACAGCCCTTGATCCGGGGAATATTGTTGTTCTGGCTGATGACGAAGGAGGCCACCACCTCCCACAGTTCCTGGCGCAGCAGCCGGATTCCCCTGCCGCAGCGGATAGCCTGCTGCAAAAAGGAATCGTCCGGATCCGCCTGATGCTGGATCTGCCCGTAATCCATATCCCAGTCCAGATAGCTTTTCCAAAAGCCTTCCCACTCCTCCTCCGGGCAGGAAAGGTGAATGTGTTCCCCCTGCTGCCGGGCGGTCAGATACCGTTTTCCCACCGGGATTCCGTAGGTCCCCGGGGCCAGCTGCTGCCAGCGGAAACACTGGCCGGACTCGGCAATCTGGCGCAGATCCAAGCTGTCTGTATCCTTGACCACGCTGATCTCTCCTTTGTTTCCTTTACCAAATAAGAATCCTGCTTGCAGGATCCTACGCCTGCGGCGGGTCACTTTCGCAGTATCTCACGCTCCGCCGCAGCGCAATCCTCGTGAAACCATAAAACAGCCCTCCGCGTCTGCCATCGGAGGGCTGTCCCTTCTTCTTTCTGCTACCGCTTCCGCGGTTTCCCCTCTTATTTGGACTTTATGTACCGGTCAATGGCTGCTGCCGCAGACTTGCCGGCGCCCATGGCCAGAATCACCGTGGCCGCGCCGGTCACCGCATCGCCGCCGGCGTACACGCCTTCCCGGCTGGTAAGGCCATCGTCCCCGTTGGTGACAATGCAGCCGTGGCGGTTGGTCTCCAGGCCTTCGGTGGTGTTGCGGATCAGCGGATTGGGGGAGGTCCCCAGGGCCATAATCACACAGTCCACATCCATCTGGAATTCAGAACCTTCCTTCTTCACCGGACGGCGGCGGCCAGAGGCATCCGATTCGCCCAGCTCCATCTCCACGCAGGTCAGGCCGGAGACAAAGCCGTTTTCATCGCCCAGAATCTCCACCGGGGAGGTGAGGAACTTGAAGATAATCCCCTCCTCCTTGGCGTGCTCAATTTCCTCCCGCCGGGCCGGCAGCTCTGCGTCCGAACGGCGGTATACAATGTAGACCTCCTCGGCGCCCAGCCGCTTGGCGGAGCGGGCCGCATCCATGGCCACGTTGCCGCCGCCCACCACAGCCACCTTCTTGGCGTGGGAGATGGGGGTGTCGCTGTCCTCCCGGTAAGCCTTCATCAGGTTCACGCGGGTCAGGAACTCGTTGGCGGAGTAAACCGCTTTCAGGTTTTCCCCGGGGATATTCATAAAGCTGGGAAGTCCGGCGCCGGAACCGATGAACACTGCCTCAAAGCCTTCGTCCTCCATCAGCTCGTCAATGGAGATGGCACGGCCGATAACCATATTGGTTTCCACCTTTACGCCCAGGGCTTTCAGGGTATCCACTTCCTTCTGCACAATCACCTTGGGCAGACGGAATTCCGGAATGCCATACACCAGCACGCCGCCGGCCAGGTGCAGGGCCTCAAAAATGGTAACCTCATAGCCCATCTTGGCCAGATCGCCGGCGCAGGTCAGGCCGGCGGGGCCAGCGCCTACAATGGCTACCTTGTGCCCGTTGGATTCCGGCTTCACCGGCGCCTCGGTGCAATGAGCGTTGTGGTAATCCGCCACAAACCGCTCCAGACGGCCAATGCCAACCGGCTCGCCCTTGATTCCCCGCACGCAGTATTTCTCACACTGAGATTCCTGGGGACACACACGGCCGCACACGGCCGGCAGGGAACTATCCTGATTGATGATCTGGTAAGCGCCCTCAAAATCCTTCTCCGCCACCTTGGCGATGAACTCCGGGATCTTAATATTTACCGGGCAGCCCTGGACGCAGGGCATCTTTTTACAGTGAAGGCAGCGCTGAGCCTCATCCACCGCCTGCTCCTCGGTGTATCCCAGAGCAACCTCCTGGAAATTCTTATTTCTTACATCCGGAGCCTGCTCCGGCATTTTATTCTTTTCAAGAGACATGTTGGGCATGGTTACTGAACCTCCTTTTTAAACAGATTGCAGGCTTCCTCGTATTTGTGCCGCTCAAAGGGCTTATACATGGAGCCACGGGACATGGCCTCGTCAAAGTCCACCAGATGACCGTCAAAATCCGGGCCATCCACGCAGGCGAACTTGGTCTCCCCGCCCACAGTCAGCCGGCAGCCGCCGCACATGCCTGTGCCGTCTATCATAATGGGGTTCATGGAAACCACGGTCTTAATATTGTACTGCTTGGTCAGCTTACATACAAATTTCATCATAATCACCGGCCCGATGGCAATGACCTCGTCATACTGTTCGCCGGCTTTGATCAGCTCCTCCAGGCCTGCCGTCACCATCCCCTTGGTGCCGTAGCTGCCATCATCGGTCATCATGACCATCTTATCGCTGACGGCTTTGAACTCATCCTCCAGGATCACAATATCCTTGCTACGGAAGCCCACCACCGTGTGGACCTCACAGCCCAGGCTGTGCAGCTTCTTGGCCACCGGATACGCAATGGCGCAGCCAACGCCGCCGCCCACCACGGCCACCTTTTTCAGCCCTTCCACATGGGTCGGGGTCCCCAGCGGTCCCACGAAATCCTGTAGATAGTCTCCAACTTCTTTATGGTTCAGCTTTTCCGTTGTCGCACCGACAATCTGGAAAATAATGGTAATCGTTCCTTTTTCCCGGTCATAGTCTGCGATGGTCAGGGGAATTCTCTCTCCGTCCGCATCCACCCGAAGAATAATAAACTGGCCCGGCTCGGCCTTTTTGGCAACGTGGGGAGCGTCGATCTCCATCAGGGTAACCGTCGGATTCAGCTCCGCTTTCCGCAAAATCTTGTACATGTCCACCATACCTTTCTCTGTGATTGCACAGTCTCAGCCATGCTGCTTTTTGTATTATAGCAAAGTTGTTGATTTTTGTAAAACAAAAACTTTTTGTATTCGCAATGAAACGCTTTATTTTCTTAGCCTTCCCGGCATTTCCCTTAAAAACTCGGAAAAGGGCTTCCGATTGCATGGGGAACGGAGTTTTCTACCAAACAAAAAACTGCCGCACACACCGGGAATGCCAGCGTGTACGGCAGCCTGTCCAATCCAGTTTTAGAAATCCTTCAGGTTCAGCGCCTTTACGGCATTGTCATGGAAATATTCCTGCCAGCACTCCTTGTGAACCCGAGTCCGGTTATACTCCATCAGATCCTGAATGGAATTGCTTGGGTAGCAGGACCCAAAGCACATCTTGTCATGCAGGTAATAGTTGGCCGCCTCGTAATACCCATCCGAGCCTGGCGTATGGACGCCGTACACATCCGGGGAAATGTAGAGGTTCGGGCGCTTAAAGGCAATGTAACACATCTCCGCCACGTAAGGCCAGCCGCCATGAGTCAGCACAATATGCAGGTCCGGATATTTGAGGCACACATTGTCGATCATCACCGGCTGATAGCAGCGGATGGTTCGGTTGCAGTTGCCTCCGTAGGGAAGGAGCAGCGGCACATTCTCTTTCTGGCACTTTTCAAAAATCGGCTCAAACCGGGCATCATCCAGCGGGGTCTCCGGGTCAAAATACCCCGGCTCAAAGGTCATGCCGGCGCAGGGGCCGCTGACCGCATATTTGTCGATCTCATACAGCGTGTCCTTTATGTCCGCATTGCCATCAATGGCCGCCATGCCGATGAATCTTCCCGGATAGTCCTCCAGCAGCTTGACGATCTCATCGTTGTTCATGTAATAGGGCTTCCGCTTTCTGGCCGGAACCACGCCCACCAGGTTGAACGCATCCATCTCCTGGAGCAAAAGCTCCACCGACTGCTGCTTCACCGACTCCGACAGAGATACATCCCAACGGCGGCAGTAATCCGCCGCCCGCACCGGGTCGTTGTACAGGGAGCCTCGCAGGAAGCCTTCAATGGGGGGACGCAGGTACATGTCGATTACTTTCATGGTGTTCTCCTTCTTTCTGGCACATTGCCGTTTTTATTCAAAATAGGTTTCATTCCCAATATATATTCCTGCCCCCGAACCGTGAGCACTGCCCCCGCACCACCCGGGTAAAGCGCCCTACGTTGGAAAGGCCAATGGAGATTACA
>CAZSAF010000163.1:0-6170 GCA_964604605.1 uncultured Lachnospiraceae bacterium | reverse complement strand
ACCACTATCCCTTTGAGAACCAGGAGACCTTCCGCAAGAACTTCCCGGCGGACTTCATCAGCGAGGCGGTGGACCAGACCCGCGGCTGGTTCTACTCCCTGCTGGCGGTGTCCACCCTGGTGTTCAACCAGGCGCCCTACAAGAACGTCATTGTGCTGGGCCACGTGCAGGATGAGAACGGCCAGAAGATGAGCAAGTCCAAGGGCAATGCGGTGGATCCCATGGAGGCCCTGGAGCAGTACGGCGCCGACGCCATCCGCTGGTACTTCTATGTCAATAGCGCCCCCTGGCTGCCCAACCGGTTCCACGGCAAGGCGGTGACCGAGGGACAGCGGAAGTTCCTGGGGACCCTGTGGAATACCTATGCGTTCTTTGTGCTGTACGCCAATATTGATGAATTTGACGCAACCAAGCATACCCTGGAATATAATACATTAGGGGTGATGGATAAATGGCTGCTGTCCAAGCTGAATTCCCTGATCCGGACGGTGGACAGCTGCATGGACAACTACCAGATTCCGGAGACGGCCCGGGCTCTCCAGAGCTTTGTGGACGATATGAGCAATTGGTACGTCCGCCGCAGCCGGGAGCGCTTCTGGGCCAAGGGTATGGAGCCGGATAAGATCCATGCCTATATGACCCTGTATACCGCCCTGGTGACGGTGACCAAGCTGGCGGCGCCCATGGTGCCCTTCATCACCGAGGATATGTACCAGAACCTGGTGCGCAGCATTGACCCCAGCGCGCCGGAGAGCGTCCACCTGTGCGACTTCCCGGTGGCCAATGAGGAGTGGATTGACAAGAAGCTGGAAGCGGACATGGACGAGGTCCTGAAGATTGTGGTGCTGGGCCGGGCGGCCCGGAACGCGGCCAACATCAAGAACCGGCAGCCTCTGTCCCGGATGTTTGTAAAGGCGCTGTTTATGCTGGATACCTTCTACACAGACATTGTCCGGGATGAGCTGAATGTGAAGAAGGTGAAGTTCATCGACGATATGCGGGAATTTACCTCTTACACCTTCAAACCGCAGATGCGGATCCTGGGGCCCAAGTACGGCAAGCTGCTGGGGGAGATCCGCGCCAAGCTGACGGAGCTGGACGGTAACGCGGCCAAGGATGAGCTGAACGCCACTGGAGAGCTGAAGCTGGATCTCTCTGATGGCACCAAAGCGGTACTGGCCAAGGATGACCTGCTCATTGACTCCGCCCAGACCGAAGGCTATGCCTCCGAGTCCTCCGGCGATCTGACCGTGGTGCTGGACACCCGCCTGACGCCGCAGCTGCTGGAGGAGGGCATGATCCGGGAGGTGCTCAGCAAGATGCAGACCATGCGGAAGGAGGCCGGATTCGAGGTTACCGACCATATCCAGGTCTCGGTCCAGGGCAATGAAAAGCTGGAGGAGCTGCTGAAAAAACATAAAAGTGAGATTTTACCGGAAGTTTTGGCGGAAGACCTTGTATTCGACACGAAAATCGGGTATAGTAAAGATTGGAACGTCAACGGCGAGGCGGTAACTCTCGGTGTGGAGAAGCTCGGATAAACCGGAAGATCCGGGCATCACAACTGGATAAGACTGGGACCACAGAATGGGGGGCTGTCTCAGATGAGTGCATCATCCGGGATAGTCCCTTAGTCTCTACGGAGGTAGTATGAACAACAAGTATAATTTTAACAAGGATGTCTTTCGGAGCCGGGTCATTGAGCTGGTGAAGCTGAACTCCAGGGTGAAAATTGAGGATGCCACCCCGGAGCAGATTTATCTGGCCGTGGGCTATGCCATCAAGGAGCAGATCATAGACGCCTGGATTGACACCAAGCGCCTGTCCGATGAGCAGGGCTGCAAGATGGTTTACTACATGTCCATGGAGTTCCTCATGGGCCGGGCCCTTGGCAACAACATCATCAACATCCAGGCGCAGAAGGAAGTGCAGGAGGTGCTGGAGGAGTTTGGGGTCAACCTGAACTTGGTGGAGGACCAGGAGCGGGACTGGGCTCTGGGCAACGGCGGCCTGGGACGGCTGGCAGCCTGCTTCCTGGATTCCCTGGCCACCCTGGGCTATCCGGCCTATGGCTGCGGCATCCGCTACAAGTACGGCATGTTCAAGCAGAAGATTGAAAACGGCTTCCAGAAGGAGGTGCCGGACAACTGGCTGCGGCTCCCCAACCCCTTTGAGGTGCGCCGGGAGGAGTACAAGAAGGAGATCAAGTTTGGCGGCTACACCCGCTGTGAGACCGGCTCCAACGGCCAGCCCCACTACGTGCAGGAGGGCTACCAGTCGGTGATGGCGGTACCCTATGACCTGCCGGTGATCGGCTACGGCAACGGCGTGGTGAATACCCTGCGGATCTGGAGCGCGGAGCCGGTGGAGAACCTGGAGCTCAACGCCTTTAACCAGGGGGATTACCAGCGGGCCTCCGAACAGGAAAACCTGGCGGAGACCATCTGCAAGGTGCTCTACCCCTGTGACGACCACTATGCCGGCAAGGAGCTGCGGCTGAAGCAGCAGTATTTCTTTGTGTCTGCCACGGTCCAGCGGGTGGTGGAAAAGCACAAGCAGTCCGGGTACGATATTCACACCCTGCCGGACTATGTATGTTTCCAGATGAACGACACCCATCCCACCATCACGGTGCCGGAGCTGATGCGGGTGCTGCTGGATGAGGAGTACCTGGGCTGGGACGAAGCCTGGGACATCACCACCCAGACCTGCGCCTACACCAACCACACCATTATGGCGGAGGCCCTGGAGAAGTGGCCCATTGACCTGTTCTCCCGGTTGCTGCCCCGGGTATACCAGATTGTGGATGAGATCAACCGCCGGTTTGTGGATGAAATCCACCGCCGCTACCCCAACCAGCCGGAGAAGGTGAGAGCCCTGGCGGTGCTGTACGACGGCCAGGTGCGCATGGCCAACATGGCCATTGTGGGCAGCTTTTCTGTCAACGGCGTTGCCAAGCTGCACACGGAGATTTTGGAGAAGCGGGAACTGAAGGACTTTTACGAGATGATGCCCCAGAAGTTCAACAACAAGACCAACGGCATTACCCAGCGCCGGTTCCTGCTCCACGGCAATCCGCTGCTGGCGGACTGGGTGACCCGGAAGATTGGGGATGGCTGGATCACCAACCTGGCTGAGATCAAAAAGCTGGCCCCTCTGGCGGACGATCCGGAGGCCCGCCGGGAGTTCCGGTCCATTAAATATCAGAACAAGATGCGCCTGGCCGAGTACATCAAGGAGCACAATGGCATAGACGTGGACCCCGGCTCTATCTTTGACGTGCAGGTGAAGCGGCTCCACGAGTACAAGCGGCAGCTGCTGAACATCCTCCATGTGATGTATCTGTATAACCAACTGCGGGCCAACCCCTCCATGGATATGTTCCCCCGGACCTTCATCTTCGGCGCCAAGGCGGCGGCGGGCTACCAGGTGGCAAAGCTGACCATTAAGCTGATCAACTCCGTGGCGGATAAGATCAACAACGACCCCATGGTAAACGGCCGGATCAAGGTGGTGTTCATAGAGGATTACCGGGTTTCCAACGCGGAGATTATTTTTGCGGCCAGCGATGTCAGCGAGCAGATTTCCACGGCCAGCAAGGAGGCCAGCGGCACCGGCAACATGAAGTTTATGCTCAACGGCGCTCTGACCCTGGGCACCATGGACGGGGCCAACGTGGAGATTGTGGAGGAGGTGGGCATGGAAAATGCCTTCATCTTCGGCCTCTCCGCCGATGAGGTGCTCCGCTATGAGCGGGAGGACAGTTACAATCCGGAGGAGATCTTCCAGCAGGATGCGGAGCTGCGCCAGGTGCTGATGCAGCTGATCAACGGCTTCTACTCCCCGGAGAATCCGGAGCTGTTCCGCCCTCTGTACAATTCGCTGCTGAACACCCAGAACAGCGCCAAGGCGGACACCTACTTTATTCTGAAGGATTTCCGCTCCTACGCCGAGGCCCAGAAGCGGGTGGAGGCGGCCTACCGGGATCAGGAGTGGTGGAGCCGGGCGGCCATATGGAATGTGGCCCACGCCGGCAAGTTCTCCTCCGACCGGACTGTACAGCAGTATGTGGATGATATCTGGCATCTGAAGAAGATTGAGCGGTAAGAGAAAATAAGATCAGAGGGGCGGACGGTTATAAGCTGCCGTCTGCGGCCTGCTTTGGCGGGCCGTGGACGATAAAGCGCCGTCCGCCCCTCTTTTCGATTGCGGTCCGGTGACTACGGAGAGAATCGGGGGGGGGTGGTTAAAATCTCCGAGGCACAGATATTGCCTGCGAGGGAGAACGCTGAACTTTATACATAGGCCCCTACAACAGTGATAGTGGAACCAGATGTGTTTTCTACATAAATACGATAGGAACCGGATTGGGTGAGAGCAAAGATATGCATGGTAGGGCCATTGCAGAGTATATACCGCCGGGTGCCATCCGGTTCTGTAATTCCCAGGCGAAAAGAGGCATCCGAAGAGGTTTGGAGAATGGAGACGGAAAGTTGGTCACCGGCATTCCGATAAAATTCCGGCGTCTGAACCCGTGTCCTGGCGGGTATGGCCCATTCAAAAGAGACACTGGCACGGCTTTCCCTGCACCTCCCCTTCCAGGGTTTCCCCGGTCCAATCATCCGTTTGGGCGGTATACTCCACAGCGGTGGTGGGAGGGGCAGCTTCCTCTTGAATAGCCTCCGGTTCAGTCAGGTAATAAAGGGTTTCGTGGATTTGCGTGATTTCCGCGCCGGCAGCAAAGGCAGTTGCATTCCCTGCCAGCAGAAAGGCTGCGGCAATCAAAACGGCAGTTTTTTTGCTGTGACTTCGGATTTTTCTGTTTTGTTCCATTCGTTGGATCCTCCTTACAATTCCATTTTGCGATTCATACAGCCGGGCGCAGAGCAGAGAGGAATACTGTTTGGCGGCCACGGCGGCTTTGCGCAGGCTTTCATAGTACAGCTTGTGATTGTTTATCGTGCGGCAGACAGTCTTGTCACAATAGGCCTCGCTCCACTCGTCAAAATAGCGATTCATGGTGCGGGATAGGAAGGGGTTAAACCAGTGGATGCAGGCAATGCAAACCAAAAGGCTTTTGAAAAAAATATCCCCATGCCGTTGATGGGTCAGCTCATGGAAGAAGACGCACCGCATTTCCTCCGGGGTATAGGTGTGATCCGCCGGCAGAATGATCTGGGGCTTCCACACGCCCCGCAGCATGGGGGACGGAACGCCGTAGCCCTCCAAAAGAACCACGGACCGGCGGATACGCATTTCCTTCCGGCAGCGTTCCAAAAGCTCGCGGGACACTACCGGGGCAGGCCGAAAGGAACGGCGGATTTTCTGAAATTGCCGGACACTGATTCCATAGCGAACCATGCGAAATAGAATTCCCACCAGCCAGATCAGAAAGAAAAGGCGGGCCGAATGGTACAGCGGCGGGGTGGGAAGAAACGCAAGGCTTTGGGTCCCCCAATTTTTATACAGCTGAATCCAAAAAGGAATGTATGCCACCGGGACAATGCAGAAAAAGCCGATGGCAATCAGCAAAAAATAGGGAAGGGAAACGTAGCCCCGCTTCCCCAGCCATTTTTGCAGCGGCAGCCAGAGCAGCAGGAGAATGCTTCCGGTAAGTGTCAGTGTTACAATTACAAAAAAATTACTCGTCCAGTCCATCGATTATTTTCTGGATTTCATCCAGCTCCTCTGACGTAATGTTGTTCTGTTCGGCTCCGCTGAGGGCGCGAAGGAATTTTGCGGCGGAACCATGAAACCAAAAATCCGTAAATTGCTTGGCGCGCTGGGCGGTATAGGCCTCCTCCGTCACCAAGGGATAATAGTAATAAATCTGCCCCTTCTTGTAGCAGCCCAGGAACCCTTTGTCCCTCAAATGTACAATAAACGTGGTAATGGTAGGGCGTTCAAAAGAAAGATCATATTTATCCTTCAGGGCCTGTTGGGTCTCCACAGCGGAAATGGGCTCCTGGTGATCCCAGATACATTTCATAACCATCTCTTCCCGGCCGGTTAAAGCCGCATCGTCATAATTCTTCATGTTACGCACCTCCAATCTATTATTATTATAATAATCACTATAAAGCAACACAAACGCAAAATCAAGCAGAAAATAGGTTTAAGAAGCTGTACCAATAGAGAAAAAAGTAGTATAATGCAGGTATGATACAGAA
>CAZSAF010000162.1:0-6203 GCA_964604605.1 uncultured Lachnospiraceae bacterium | reverse complement strand
GTCCCTCGCAGGTTTTCCCGCACGGCGTGAATATACTCCATCCGCAGCTGTGCCTGCTCCTTCTCTTCCTCCGGCGTCAGGGTGCCGGCTTTCTTTTTCCGGTAGAGCTCGTTAATCCGCTCAATGTCCTTCATGTCCATGGACTGTACCTCCTGATAATTTCCTCTGCCACCCGAATGCCGTCCGCTGCCGCAGAGGTAATACCGCCGGCAAAGCCAGCCCCCTCCCCGCAGGGGAACAGACCCTTCACCGGGCTTTCCATATGGGAAGCCCGATCAATGCGCACCGGGGATGAGGTGCGGCTTTCCACCCCGGAGAACACTGCGTCCGGCCGGTCAAAGCCGGGAATCTTTTTTCCAAACTGCTCCATGGCCTCCATCAGGCAGCCGGAAAGGTTCTCCGGCAGAACCTGGCGCAGGTTGCCAAACTGCCAGCCGCCGCACAGATCCGGATCTACCTCTCCCAGGGAAGATGTGGGACGGTTGGCCCGGAAATCCTGCCAGAGCTGCACTGGAATCTGCCCGCTGCCGGCCCGGTAGGCGGCCTCCTCCAACTGCCGCTGGAAAGCGATCCCCGCCAGAGGGCCGTCTCCCGGGAAATCCTCCCGTCGGACGGTGACAATTAAGGCGGCATTGGCGTTGCGGCCATCCCGGGCCGCCTGGCTCATGCCGTTGACCGCTAGGCGGCCTGGCTCCGAGGAAGCATTGACCACCTGTCCCCCGGGGCACATGCAGAAGGAATAGACACCCCTTCCCTCCCCGGTCTGGGCGGTCAGCTTGTAATCTGCCGCCGGCAGGAACCGACGGTCTGTGGTGCCGTACTGGGCCAGCTGGATCATCTCCTGGGGATGTTCCACCCGCAGGCCCACCGCAAAGTCCTTGGCCCGCATGGGCACGCCCCGCTCCGCCAGCCGGCCAAAGGTGTCCCGGGCGCTGTGGCCTACCGCCAGAATCAGCGCCTCCACCGGGATCCGGCAGGTCTCCCCGCCTTTCTGTACGGTGACGGAGCGCAGGGCACCGGCTTCCAGATGAAAGTCGGTCACCTGGGCGTGGAACCAGATTTCCCCTCCGGCATCCAGGATCCGCTGTCGGAGATTTTTGACTACCTGCCGCAGCACGTCCGTGCCAATGTGCGGTTTGTTCCAATAGAGGATGGAGGGGTCTGCCCCTGCTTCCACAAAGCGGCTGAGCACCCGGAAAATCCGGCCGTTCCCGTCCTTTACCTGGGTGTTCAGCTTTCCGTCGGAGAAAGTGCCGGCGCCGCCTTCGCCAAACTGCACATTGGAGTTTTCCTTCAGCGGGTCTCCGGTCCAGAAGGCCTCCACGTCCCGACTCCGCTCTTCCACCGGAGCGCCCCGCTCCAGCAGAAGGGGGTGGTAGCCCTCCTCTGCCAGCAGCAGGGCGGCAAAAAGTCCTGCCGGCCCGGCTCCCACCACAGCGGGCCTCTGGCCCAGCGGTGTGGCGCCATGTTCCGGCGGCTGATAGTGCCGTTCGGTTCCCCGGCTCACCTTGTGGCTGCGGCACCGGCGCAAAACTGCCTCCTCATCCGGCAGCCGCACCTCCACGGTGTACACATAGTGGAGCTCCTCCCGTTTCCGGGCATCCAGAGACAGCTTCCGGATGGTCATCTGATCCTCCCGGCAGGAGATTCCCTCCCGCCGCACCGCCCGCAGCAGATCCTCCCGCCGGTGTTCCACCGGCAGCTTGATATTTGTCACCTGTATCATAATCGTTCCTGTTCTATGTAAAATCTTCTTCGTCCAGTATCCATTTTACGTGCTCCCCTCCGGGCATACGTGCCGGGCGGCCCCCTGTCCGGCCAGCCTTCCGCTGGCCCAGGCCCAGTGCAGATTGTAGCCGCCGCATATCCCGTCCACGTCCAACAGCTCACCAGCCAGAAAAAGCCCGGGGATAAGCCGGGATTCCAGGGAGGCATCCGCCTCTGTCAAAGGAATGCCGCCGGCGCAGACCTGGGCAGAGCCAAAGCCTTTGGTCCCGGTGACCTCCACCGGCAGGCCTTTGCACAGCGTTCGCAGCCGTTCCACCTTTTTCTCCGGAATTTGTTCCCAGGTGTCCTCCAGTGAGATTCCGGCACCGGAGAGCAGGGCTTCCGCCAGCTTCCGGGGCAGGAGGCCGTTGAGGAAATCCCCGCTGCGCCAGGCCGGATGAGCCCGCTGCCGCTTCCTCCAATGGGTCTGCAGTGCTTCCGCTTCCTCCTCCGGAAAAAAGTCCAAGAGAATCTGCGGTTTTTCCCCCTTCTCCAGGGCCCGGGCCGCAAAGCGGCTCACCTGAAAAACGGGGATTCCGGAGACCCCGTAGTCGGTCAGCTGCAGTTCCCCGGTGTCCTCCGCCTGCATACAGCCATTCACTTTCAGGCAAACCCGGGCCCGGGTCCGGACTCCGGCCACCTTCCGAAAGGGGAAGCCTTTGGCCGTCAGCTGTACCAGTGCCGGTGTCACCGGTACCAGGGAATGGCCCAGGGACAGGGCCAGCCGGTAGCCGCTGCCGTTGGAACCGGTGGCGGGGACGGCTTTTCCACCGGCGGCCAGAACCACCGCTTTTACCTGTTTCCGGCAAGCCCCGGCTTGAGCCTCAAAGCCACCTTTTATCTGGCGGAGCCTCTCCACTTTTCGTCCACACTCCACCTGCACCGCCAGCTCTTGGGCCCGCCATACCAGGGCATCCCGGATGGAGGCAGCCTGCCCGCTGCGGGGGTACACATAGCCATTCCGCACCAACGGGGAGACGCCCAGCCGGCGGAAAAACTCCACCGCCTCCTCCGGGGAAAAGGTGGCCAGCAGCGGCTTTAACCGCTCCGGATGATCGGTACGGAACGGATCCGGGGCCGGCGAAAGATTGGTAAAATTGCACCGGCCATTTCCGGTGGCCAGAAGCTTTTTTCCCGGCTCTGTCCCTCCTTCCCAGAGGGTAACCGAAGCGCCCTCCTCCGCCGCCGCTATGGCGGCCATTAGCCCGGCGGCTCCGCCGCCGATTACCAGCACCTTTCCCATGTTCCACCTCCCGTTTGGCAGCGTGCTCTGTGACGCCACTGCTTGGGGCTATTCTATCATTTCTGTTCCGGGTCCGTCAACTTGTTATGGACTCCAGATAGTGATACAGCTCGTCCTCGCTGGACAGCTCAATGCCTTCCGCCAGCTCTTCCTGGTCGGAGGGCGTCAGAACCTCCGCCGACAGGGGAATCCGCTTAAACACTGTATCCGCGTCCGGATAGCAGACCACCAGCCCTTCCTCGGTGAGGCGCACCCGATACACCGGTGCTTCCGTCTCTGGCTCCGCAGCCACCGTGGCCTCGGCAGCCAGGGGTTCCTGGGGCAGGGTGGCCCGGACAGGCGTGGGTTTCCGGCGGCGTCCACTCCCGGAAAATGACAGTTTCCTCCGGCTCCTCGGGGCCCTGGTAGCTGAGGGCAATGACCCCAAAGCAGAATACGGAGGCAAGAAAAAAACAGATACTATACTTTTTCATGGCACACTCCTTTGGGTATAGTATCTGTCTGTTTTTCCTTTTTTAACCGTGCCGGATGGATAAGAATCTCATTTTTACCGCAGCAGATGCAGCTTTTTGGCCAAAGCGATCAGGGAACGGCCCTTGGGCATGCTCATCAGGTCCACTTCGTCCACCCCTTTGGTGAGGATCAGCAGAACGCCGTACACCACCACCGCCACCACCACCGCCGCCAGAATGGACAGCCAGTTCCTTCCGCTCAGCTGGAAAAGCAGCCGGTAGCTCAGGAAGGCAAAGACGCCCATGACCACGGAAGAAAACAGTGGAGCCGCAAAGGTCTTGAGCATCTCCTGCCGGTAGTGGAGGAGCCGCTTGATGCTCAGATTGTTGAGGATGCACACACACAGGGCAAAGAAGATATTGGCAAAAACCACTCCGTAGATATCCAGGTGGAACACCCACAGCAGCAGCGCCAGCAGCCCTATGTGCAGCGCCAGGGAAATCAGGGAGTTCTTCACCGGAATCCAGATACTGCCAATCCCCTGTAAAATGGAGTTGGTGATGGTGGAGAGGGAGTAAAACAGCACGGCGGTGGATCCCACCATCATCATGTTGGCGGCCTCGGTGTTGTCCCCGGAGAACAGCAGGTTCATAATGGGGGAGGCCAGCACCGTCAGCCCCACCGTGGCCGGGAAGGCAATGGCCATGTTGAAACGGATGGCGGTCCCGGTCTTGTAGACCACCTCGGTCCGTTTCTTTTTGGCCACCGCCCCGGACAGGGCCGGGATAATGGAGGAGGCCAGGGAGGAAGCCACTGCCACCGGCACATGGACCAGCAGGTTGTATTTGCTGCTGTACGCCCCCCAAAGCTCCGTATAGTCCGCATTCCAGTAGGCGGCAAAGATGGCCTGATCCACCAGGGAACTGATCTGGTACACGGTGGTGCTCACCAGCACCGGCACAACGGTCATCACCAGCAGCCGGGCAATGCGGGAGTAGGTTTCCTGGTTGGCGGTGCGGTCCCGCCGGCATTTGCTCCGCTCCACCCGCTGGAACATACAAAATACCATCAGGCAGAACAGCAGGGCCGTCAGGGCACCGGCACCGGTTCCAATGGTGCCGCCGGCTGCGCCGTAGGAGGGGCCGTAGAACTCCTCCCCGCCGGCATCCATGCCCGTCCCCACCCGGAACAGCAGCCAGCCGGCCAGCACGCTGATCAGCGCATTGATCACCTGCTCCGCCACCTGGGAAACCGCCGTGGGGACCATGGTGCCGTGGCCCTGGAAGTAGCCCCGCAGCACGCCCAGGAAGGCCATAATGAGGATGGTGGGAGCCAGGGTTTTAATGGCAAATCCGGCCTCCGGCATCCCCATCAGTGTGGTGGCAAAAAAATCTGCTCCAAAGAAGGTCAGGGCACAGGCCAGGGTGCCGGACACTGCGGCAAAGCCCACCGCACCAAAAAACACGCGGCGGGCGTTCCGGTACTGCCCCACGCTGATCCGGGCCGCCACCAGGCGGGAAACCGCCACCGGCAGGCTGTAGGAAGAGATCAGCAGCAAAATGTTGTAGATGGTATAGGCGGTGGAATAGACGCCCATACCTTTTTCCCCAATGATGTTGGTCAAGGGGATCCGGTATACCATTCCAATTAGGCGCACCAGGATTCCCGCAATGGCCAGAATGCTCCCTTGCATCAGGAAGCTGCCGGCCCGGCTTTTTTTCCTTTGCTTTTCCATGTCACTCCAATGTAATTTCGCCGGTCATGGCAGGAAGCACCATGCAGACCCAGGTCTTCCCCGGATTCAGCTGGATCTCCTCCCCGCTGGCGTCGTAATAATGTGTGTTGCCCCAGTATTCATCCTTCTCCTAGGTGATGGGGACGGCTTTCCCGTTGGTGATGAAGAAACCGTTCCAGCCATTGGTGGTCTCCACATCTTTGGTGTTCCGGTCATCCTCCAGGTGGTAATGGCAGTACTGGACGATGATATTCTTCACTGCCACCTGCTGGCCGTTTTCCTGGTCAATATGGGGCTCCCCGTAGGCGTAGCGGTAATACAGGCCGTCCTCCGGGTCATACTCAAACCAGGGCTGGTTCTGTTTGTAGCCGATGGTCACCTTGTTGGCGTCCGTCCCCTCCGGCAGGAGGTTGGGCTCCTCCTGGGCAAACCGGAACTTATAGTCAAAGCTCTCCCGAAAGTTGGTGCGGAAGCCCAGGGCCTCAATCCGGTCGTTGATCAGCTCCGGGGTGGAGAAGGTCCGGTGTCCCGCCTTGTGATCATCCACCTCGTAGGTGGCCGGATATCCCTTGCTGGTCACGCCGTCTATATCCGGACAATGGTCATCCTCCAGATACGGCAGGGCATAGGCGCTGTGGCCGTGGTGGAAAAAGATGGCGTCAAACTCGTAGGCAATGCCCGGATGGTATTTCCGGGCGCTGCGCAGGCCGCCGAACCGCTCCAGGTTGCTGTAGTCCTGGATGATCATCTCCAGACGCACCTCGTTGGTCTCAATGGGAGTCTCATACACCACATCCGCCGAGGAGATGCCGTTCTGGGGCATGGCGGCCTTCTCATTGTCGATCATCACCGCCAGCGGGCGGCGCAGCCCCACCTCCTCCGTCACCGGCAGGCCGGTAAAGTAGCTGTACATCATCCCTTCCGGCAGTTCCTCCGTCTGTTCCGGCAGCCCCGAAAAATCCGGCAGGGTAACCCCCGCCAGGGTACCGGACTCCACCGTGGTGG
>CAZSAF010000161.1:0-6298 GCA_964604605.1 uncultured Lachnospiraceae bacterium | reverse complement strand
TCTGGACTGCTCTGCCCTGTAAAAACGGTCGAACAAGCTGGAAAGGCAGCTTTTTGACACGGAGTCTGCCGTATTGAACACACAGAGGCGGATCAGGTTTTTTTGTTTTTCCAGGGTCAGCCGGATACTTCCCCCCTCGTTGGAATATTTGACGGCGTTATCCAGGAGAATGGTCAGCAGGTGCCGGATGGCTTTCTCATCTCCGGACATGGAAAGCATGGGCTGGATCCGGGAGGAAAGGGTTCTGTTTCTGGTTTGGGCCAGCGCCTGAAACGTCTCCAGGGTTTCTTCCGCCAGATCCGAGAGGGGAAAATCAATTTTTTCCCATTGCGGCTGTTCCTCCATACGGGCCAGGAAAATCAGATCGTTTGTCAGTTCCATCAGCCGCTTCGTCTGATCCTGGATGTCATGGAGCCACTCATTCTCTCCGGCGTCCATTTCCAGCACTTCCGCGTCCGCGTTGATAATGGTCAGCGGTGTTTTCAGCTCATGGCTGGCGTCTGTAATAAATCGTTTCTGTTTTTCCTGGTTTTCCAAAAATGGGCGGATAATCCAACCGGACAGGAAAATCAGAAGAAAGGCAACCGAGGCTAGGCCTGCGGCGGAAATGCCGATACTGGTCAGCAGGAACGAGCGGAACGTTCCCAGATCCCGTCCGCAATCCAGGAATATGATACGGATTTCATTTTCGGAAAAACTGGCCAGATACCGGTAATCGCCGGAAAAACCTTTTGTCCGTCCGGAGTCGGCCACAGCCCGTGCGTACGCAACAGCTGCCGCCGCGTCAACAGCCGCGATTTGTTCCGTATCAACAGAGAGGACGGTTCCGTCTTCCGCAAGGGATACGGAGAAGTACCTCGATTCATAAGGAAGCTCCGGGGAGAGCCAGCGGGAGCCCTGGAGGGGAGAGTCTGTATTGGGGGAAATAGCCTCCAGCCCATACCCGGCAGGGAAGCTTCCGTTGTTTTCCGACAGGATTTCCAATATGCCGTCCGCGTTTTGGACAAGGTCGCGGTAATTTAGGATTCCGATCGCCCCGAAAATCGCGCATAAGACAACAAGCAGGGACAGCAGGGCGGCAAGAATCAGCTTTATGCGAAGCTTTCGGATCATGGGATTTCCTCCAGTGTATATCCGGCGTTGCGAATTACCTTGATTCGGATATTCGCGTGGAGCGCGGCCAGTTTTTTCCTTAAATAAGAGATATAGACCCATACCACGGTGATTTCCGCCTCACTGTCATAGCCCCAGATTTTTTCCATGAAGCGTTCGGCGGAGATCAGCATTTTGGGATGGCTCATCAGCATTTCCATCATCTGGAATTCTCGGTTTGCCAGACGGTAGGCACCGGTGGCCGTAGATAACTCAAAAGTGGCCCGATCCAGTGTCACATTTCCCACATGCAGCTGTGAGGAGGTCATGGTGGACTGGATCCGGGTCATGGCGCGGATCCGGGCCAACAGTTCTTTGGAATCGAACGGTTTGGTCAGATAATCATTTGCGCCGGCATCCAGCCCCAGAACCTTATCATCAATTTCTGATTTTGCGGTCAGCAGCAGGACGGGGGTTAAGTTCCCTTTTTTTCGAAGTTCCTTTAAGACGGTAATTCCATCTGTTTTGGGCATCATAATATCCAGGATCACGCCGTCATAGTTGTCTGACTCCAAGTATTCCAGCGCGGTTTCCCCGTCATAAACGGGATCCACCGAGTAATTATTCCGCTGCAAAATTGCGGTGAGAACCTTGGATAAGGATTTTTCGTCTTCCGCCAGCAGTAATCTCATAACCATTCCTCCCATCCAAAATATTTTCCGTAAAACAAGTATTCCAAGCCGTGGCCAGGCCGGTGGAATATGTAGACTACGGTACCATAAGTTTCCCGGGAATGCAAGGGAGTTCGGCTGAAAAAGCCATGGTTCTGAGATCGCGGAGGAGGCTTATGAGAAAGAATTTCCCGCAAGAGAGTAACATTTGTTAATGACAGAAGGGGCTTGTTCCGTATAATACCTGAAAAAAGGCGCGCCCCTGATCAACCCGGGGATCGGGTGAACCATATTTATTTCTTGAAAAGCGGAAGCATGCGGGGGTACTTCCTGAACATGGATGGGAAAGAAGTCACGGATTGCTTTAGCTTCCGCTGCGGAGAAACGGCAATCCCAACCTGCCGGCTGGAATTAAACATCCCGTTGCCGATGACCATTGAGGCGCTGGAGGACAGCCTTTTTTTCTGTCTGCCGATGGCGAGTGTGCTGCGGCTGCGGCAGGATTATTTTGAAATTGTCGTAACGTTTTACAATAAGATGCTGGTCCACGCACTGGAAGAGCATCAGAAAATGAAGCAGATTCTGAATCAGTATACCGCTCTGCAAAAATACCAGTGGTTCCTGGAGGAATACCCGGGCTTGATCGATAAGGTCAATGGCAAGCATATCGCATCTTTCCTTGGAATAACTCCGATTACTTTGAGCCGTATACGCAGAGCCATCTGGGTAAGCGCAAACGGGCGCGATGATTTATGAGACAAGAAGGATGCGTTAAGAAAGGAGATTGAAAAATGAATTCGAAAGGAAGGCTTTGAAATAATGGCAACCTCGAACCGGATGGACGCTATGCGGGAAATACAGGAAAGGAGCGCCATGGCGAGACAGCCGGTCCGGAGCTGATGGATATCCGGAAAAAATAAAAACGGGAAGGATGAGCGGGGACTATGTTTTGCAAAAAGTATAAGGCGGAAATACCGGAGCGTTCCAAATATTGTCCGAAGTGTGGAACGCGGATTGTGAAAGAAGCAGCCGGGGAAAAGCAGGAGAAGAAGCGACTGGGGAGGAAGGTGCTCATTGGGCTGCCGGTCATTGTCTTTGTTGCCGCGGCCGTCTTCCTCTTTTTGCGAATGGCCGGAAGCGGCCAGAATCTCTCCGGGGAATCCACCGCAGCCGCGGGAACGCCGGAATCCGCGGATCCCATAACCTTAACGGCGGATGAGATGTATTTTTTCGCCGGAGAAACCGGGAATGTTGTATTCGCCGCGGAAGGGGAAATCGGCGCGGAGGGAATTGCCTTATACCAGGGAGCGGAAGAAGAAGTTGCGCTCATGAACGATGAGGGCCGCAATGGAGACGCGCAGGCCGGAGATGGGATCTACAGCTGTACGCTTGCGGCGGATGGCCTGGCCGGTTCCCGGGAATATTTCGCGAAATCCGCCGGACAGGAAAGCAATACGGTGGGGATTTATATTTTTGAACAGCCAACGGAAGAAAACGCGGCGGGAATGAGGGAAGTCTGCGAGGCGGTAGAGGCGGATCTGCTGGACCTTGAGGAAGCGTACAAAAACGCTGACGGATATGTCCCGGAGGATGATTATGAAACCATGACGGATGATATGCTGCAATGCCCTGCTCAATATCAAGATCGTTTTGCGTATGTAAGGCCGGAGCAGTTTGTCCTGACCAATGAACAGCTGGCGGAAATTGCCTCTGCGCTCAATGTACCGGAGGAGCTTGCACGAAGCTTCCGGCAAAGCGAGCCTTCCCTTTGGGAAGTGGGGGACCGGTATCTTACTTTCGTGAAGATTTTGCGGGACGGCGTTGTGGTTGCCTCCGCTTCCGTGGATTCCTATACGGGGGAGATTGTGAGAAATGTATCCGCGTACAACGACGCGGGCACAACGGGAACGGCTGGTGGGACGGAAGCCTACGATGCGGTGATCGCGTCCTACACGCAGTGGCTGAACGGGGAGATTTCCCTTTATCAGCTGGATGAATCGTATACATACGGATTTATGGAGTATGGGATTTATGACGCGGGGTTTTTTACGGATGACCAGGGATTCCGCGTCTGGCAGGGGGAGGGGAATTCCTTCGCGTATACCACCATTGACGTGAATCTTGACGGTACGCCGGAGTTGCTTGTAGCGTACGGAAGCGGCTACGGGAACTATGAACTAAAAGATCTGTGGACGCTTGTGGACGGAGCGCCTGCCTTTGCGTGTTATGGAGACAGCCGATTCCAGTATCAGCCCACCACGGATGGAAGACTGGCGCTGGTGTGGAACAGCGGGGCCGAAAACTACAGAATGGATATGTACACCGTGGATTCTTCCGGCCAGCTGATACCGGGAGAAACCATTTTCAGGGAGGGAGAGGCTTATTATAGAAACGACGTGAACATTTCGGCAGAGGAGTTTGAAAGCGCTTATGCGGAGCTGCAGTCGCTTTTTTTGGATATTTCCGGATTGGCGTGGACAACCCTGGCGGAAAATCCGGCGTAGCCATCGTTCCGCGGGGAGCGGGGAACCGCGGTGGTGTTTCGATGAAAGAGATGGAAACGGAAGAAGAAACAGCAACTTCCGCGGCTGCAACGGAGACGACGGTTCGGATCACAAGCGTGGCCGCAAGAATGCGTTCGGGCTCCAAATTATGTTTGACACAGAGACGGGGAATGTGGCATCGGTTTCTTCTGTATACAGAGCGTCGCTGGCTGGTGGCTTTTCGGATGGGACGATGATTATTCAGCGCCGATCCGGAGGTACCAGGGGGCATCTGGGAGATATTTGTAGTGTCGATCGAAATGGGACGGTTACAGCCCTTTCGGCGGAGGGGAATCTGCTGGCCGCAGGCGCCAATGGGTTTCTCACGGATTCCAACGGACTTTCCTTCTACACCAAGAGTGGAGAACTTGTCTGGAGTTTCAGTACAGATGAAATAGCATACTATACGGATGGCCTTTTTATCATTCGGCATGCCGATTCCAACGGGGTAACGTACCTGATTTATGATGGGGTGGGGAATCCGGTTCAGCCTGTGCTGCGGGCAAATGAAAATTAGGCAGAAGGAGGGATTGATATTCTATTTGCGGGGCAAACGTCTCCTTGTTCTTCCCGGCTATTGACAGCTTTCTTTGGGACCCGTAAAATAGAAGAAAGTTTCAACAAATTTTCCGGCGGGCAGAAAGGCAGAAGATAGATGGAAGAAAAGAAATTGGAACTTCATCCCCACACCCATTCCCATGAACACACCAAGGCGGTGCTGAACCGCCTGTCCCGGGCCATCGGTCACCTGGAATCCATCAAGCGGATGGTGGAGGACGGGCGGGACTGCTCGGAGGTGCTGATCCAGCTGGCGGCGGTGCGCTCCGCCCTGGGCAACACCGGCAAGGTGATCCTGGAGGACCACATCAACCACTGTATTGTGGACGCGGTGGAGCACGGGGACCGGCAGGCCATTGCAGAGCTGAATAAGGCCATATCCTACTTTATTAAGTAGGCTTGCAGGAAGTGCGTGGATTTTCCGGAACGAAATCGGCTTTCCGGAAGGGAGCGGGGATCAGGGAGGCGGTCAGAGATGCAGGCGGATTTTTTACCCATTAACCGAAGAGAAATGGAAAAGAGAGGATGGCCGGAGGTGGACTTTGTCTATGTGTGCGGGGACGCCTACGTGGACCATCCCTCTTTTGGCCATGCCATTATTACTCGACTGCTGGAAGCCCACGGCTACCGGGTGGGGATTCTGGCCCAGCCGGACTGGCGGCAGGAGGAGGCCATCCGGGAGTTTGGACGCCCCCGGCTGGCCTTTCTGGTCTCTGCCGGGAACATGGACTCCATGGTCAACCACTATGCGGTCTCCCGGCGTCGGCGGAAGACCGATGCCTACTCCCCCGGCGGGGAGATGGGCCTCCGGCCGGACCGGGCGGTGACCGTCTACGGCAACTGGATCCGGCGGGTGTACCCGGTGGTCCCCATTGTGCTGGGAGGCATTGAGGCCAGCCTGCGGCGGCTGGCCCACTACGATTATTGGGCGGACGGGCTGAAAAAGTCGATGCTGCTGGACGCCCAGGCAGATCTGATCTCCTACGGCATGGGGGAGCGGTCCATTCTGGCCATTGCGGAGGCCCTGGACGCCGGGCTTCCGGTGGAGCAGATCACCTATATTCCCGGCACGGTGTACAAGACCCACCGGGTGGAGGAGGGCCAGGGGATTCTTCTGCCCTCCTTTGGGGAGTTGGAGCAGAGTCGGCAGGCTTATGCGGAGAGCTTCCGGATCCAGTATGCCAACACAGACCCTTTTTCCGGCAGTGTTCTGATCGAGCCCTATGGCAAAAAGCTGTTTGTGGTTCAGAACCCGCCGTCACGGCCCCTGAGCCAGCAGGAGATGGACGATGTGTACGACCTGCCCTACCGGCGGACGTACCATCCTTTCTATGAAGCGGCAGGGGGCATCCCGGCCATCCAGGAGGTAAAGTTCAGCCTCACCAGCAGCCGGGGCTGCTTTGGTGGCTGCAGCTTCTGCGCCCTGACCTTTCA
>CAZSAF010000160.1:0-6302 GCA_964604605.1 uncultured Lachnospiraceae bacterium | reverse complement strand
GGCCAAGCTGCCCTACGAGTGGGCCCTGGACGGCATCTCCAACACCCAGACCATCAACCCGGATGCCCTGGGCCACACCCCGGAGGAGCGGATCCAGAACCTGGTGCAGGTGATGGACGGCTACTTTGACCAGGGGGCCCACCATCTGAACGTCAACGTGTTTGGCCGGGAAAAGCTGGTGGATGCCATGGAGCACCCGGAGAAGGAAGAGTACGCCAACTTTACCATCCGGGTTTCCGGATACGCGGTGAAATTCATTGACCTGACCAGAGAGCAGCAGCTGGACGTCATTGCCCGGACCTGTCACACAAGGATGTAAGATGGCAGCGGGAAACGTATATTCTCTGGAAACCTTCGGCCTGGTAGACGGGCCGGGGGTGCGGTTTGTAATCTTTCTCCAGGGCTGCCGGATGCGGTGCCAGTACTGCCACAACCCGGACACCTGGAAGCTTTCCGGCGGGACCGCCTGGGAGGCTCGGGATTTGTTACGCCGGGCCTGGCAGTACCGCAGTTACTGGAGGAACAACGGCGGCATTACCGTCAGTGGCGGGGAGCCTCTGCTGCAGATGGAGTTTGTCACCGAGCTGTTCCGGCTGGCCAGGGAAAAAGGCATCCACACAGCCCTGGACACAGCCGGCCAGCCCTTCTCCCGGGAGGAGGCCTTCCTGGAGCCGTTCCGGCGGCTGGTGGAGGTGACGGATCTGGTGTTGCTGGATCTGAAGGCCATGGACAGCAGCCTGCACCGGCAGCTGACCGGTTGGGACAATGCCCCCGTTCTGGACATGGCCCGGTACCTCTCGGACCAGGGGGTTCCCCTGTGGGTCCGCCATGTGCTGGTGCCGGGGCTGACGGACAGCCGGGAGGAGCTGGAGCGGCTGGAGGCATTTGTGGGAGAGCTGCTCACGGTGGAGAGGGCGGAGAGCCTTCCCTACCACACCCTGGGCGTGGGCAAGTGGGCGGAGCTGGGAATCCCCTATCCCCTGGAGGGCGTGCGGACCCCCACGGAGGAGGAGACAGTGGCGGCGCAGCGGTACCTTTCCGCAGCGGTGCATCCGCTGTCCAAAGCAGAATAAAGGCGTGCTGCAGACACGCTAGGGCAGGAGCCGGCCTGGAAATTCTAGGACCGGCTTCATTGCTTTTTCCGGGAAACCATGCTATGATAAGACCCAGAGCGTCCGGGGAAGAGCCCCGGGAGGCGGTGGAATGCCGCCGGAAGTGCGGCGGCAGGAGGAAGATCATGATTTCATATATAAAAGGAGAATTGGCGGAGCTTTCGGAGGAGGGGATTGTGGTGGAGGTCGGGGGAATCGGCTATGCCATCCGGGTTCCGGCCTCGGTACTGCCCCAGCTCCCCCCTCTGGGGAACCGAGTGAAGATCTATACCTACCTGCAGGTGCGGGAGGATGGGGTGGGCCTGTTCGGCTTTTTCACCCGGGATGACCTGGAGATGTTCCGTCTGCTCCTTTCCGTCAGCGGCATCGGCTCCAAGGCGGCTTTAAGCCTTCTTTCGGTGCTGACGCCGGATGAGCTGCGGTTTGCGGTGCTCAGCGAGGATGTGAAGACCCTCTCCCGGGTGCCGGGGCTGGGCAAGAAAACCTCCCAGAAGCTGATCTTTGAGCTGAAGGATAAGTTCAGCCTGGAGGAGGCCTTTGAAAAGCAGCTGGCCCACGGGGCGGAGGCTGCCGCCGGAGCGGCCGCCGGGGATGCGGCGGGGGAGGCGGTGCAGGCCCTGGTGGCCCTGGGCTACTCCCAGTCGGAGGCCTTGCGGGCGGTGCGGGAAATCCCCAACGCCGGGGAGCTGTCCGTGGAGGAACTGCTGAGGCAGGCACTGCGGCAGATGGCCATGCTGTAACGGAGGGAGATCCATGGAGCGTCGTTTGATTACCACCGAATTTACGGAGGAAGACCAGAAAATCGAAAACACCCTCCGGCCCCAGAAGCTGGAGGAATACATTGGCCAGCAGAAGGCCCGGGCTACGCTGCAGGTCTACATGGAGGCGGCCAAGGCCCGAGGGGAGACCCTGGACCATGTGCTGTTCTACGGCCCTCCCGGGCTGGGTAAGACCACCCTGGCCGGGATCATTGCCAACGAGATGGGGGTGAACCTGAAGATTACCTCCGGCCCGGCCATTGAGAAGCCGGGGGAGATGGCGGCCATCCTCAACAATCTCCAGGAGGGGGACGTGCTGTTTGTGGATGAGATCCACCGGCTGACCCGGCAGGTGGAGGAGGTGCTGTACCCGGCAATGGAGGACTTTGCCATTGACATTGTCGTCGGCAAGGGGGCCACGGCCCGGTCCATCCGGCTGGAGCTGCCTCGGTTTACCCTGGTGGGGGCTACCACCCGAGCGGGCATGCTTACGGCGCCGCTGCGGGACCGGTTCGGGGTCATCCACCGACTGGAGTTTTACACCCCGGAGGAGTTAAAGACCATTGTGCTCCGGTCTGCCCGGGTGCTCCGGGTGGAGATTGACGAGGAGGGAGCCCTGGAGATTGCCCGGCGCTCTCGGGGGACTCCCCGGCTGGCCAACCGGTTTTTGAAGCGGGTCCGGGATTTTGCCCAGGTCCGCTACGGCGGCGTCATCACTGGGCAGGTGGCCCGGGGAACCCTGGATCTGCTGGAGGTGGATCCTCTGGGCCTGGATGCCATGGACCGGTCGGTGCTGACCATGATCATTGAGAATTTTTCCGGAGGTCCGGTGGGGCTGGAGACACTGGCGGCGGCTCTGGGCGAGGACGTAGGAACTCTGGAGGACGTGTGCGAGCCCTACCTGATTCAGAACGGCTTTCTCAACCGGACCCCCCGGGGGCGGGTGGCCACGGAGAAGGCATATCAACATCTTGGGCTTGGAACGGCTTTTTTCCCCGGCGACAACTAATGCTTGTATTTTCCCCGGGGAGGCCTTATAATTGTCTCCAGAAGGAGCAGGAAGGAAACAGGGAGGCTTTCACCCATGGCGGAGAAACATTTTACGGAAGTGACCATTGCCGGAAAAATCTATACGCTGGGCGGCTATGAAGATGAGGAGTATCTTCAGAGGATTGCCAGCTATGGCAACAGCAAACAGAATGAGCTGAGAAAAATGCAGGGGTTTCTGCGCCAGCCGGGGGATTACCAGAATGTGATGGTTCAGCTGAATCTGGCGGACGACTATTTTAAGGCCCGAAAGAAGGCGGCGTCCTTGGAGGCCAAGGTGGAGCTTCTGGAGAAAGAAATCTACAGTCTGAAGCATGAGCTGGTGACCAATCAGATGAAGTATGAGAAAAAACATGGAGAAGATTGAAGTGCTGGCCCCGGCGGGCTCCTGGGGGAGCCTGGAGGCGGCGGTGCGGGCCGGGGCGGATGCGGTATACATGGGCGGCCCCCGGTTCGGCGCCCGGGCTTATGCGGAAAACCCGGACGGGGATGGGCTGCGGAAGGCCATTGATTTTGTACACCTCCACGGAAGGAGGCTGTATCTCACCGTCAACACGCTACTGAAGGAGAGGGAACTGGAGGAGCTGTGGGAATACCTGGCGCCTCTGTACCGGCAGGGGCTGGATGCCGTAATCGTACAGGATTATGGCGTTCTTTCTTTTATCCGGAAACATTTTCCGGAGCTGGAGCTCCACGTCAGCACCCAGATGGCGGTCTCCGGCCCCTGGGGCGCAGCCCTGGCGGAGCGGCTGGGCGCCTGCCGCCTGATCCTGCCCCGGGAGCTTTCCCTGGAGGAAATCCGGCAGAACCGGCAGAACACCGGCCTGGAGCTGGAGGCCTTTGTCCACGGGGCCCTGTGCTACTGCTGGTCCGGCCAGTGCCTGATGAGCAGCCTCATTGGCGGCCGTAGCGGCAACCGGGGCCGTTGTGCCCAGCCCTGCCGGCTGCCGTACAATGGCAAGCGGCTGCTGAACCTGAAGGACCTGTGCGCCCTGCCGGTGCTGCCGCAGATCCTGGAGGCAGGGGTCGGTTCCCTGAAGATTGAAGGGCGTATGAAGAGTCCCCGGTATACGGCGGGGGTGGTCAGCGTCTACCGGAAATACGTGGACCGGTATCTCCGGGAGGGCGGGGAAAACTGGCAGGTGGATCCGGCGGACCTGCATCTGCTTCGGCAGCTGTTTGACCGGGGCGGCTTCACGGAAGGCTATTTCCGGCAGCACAACGGGGCGAATATGATCTATCCCGGGGAAAAGCCGGAACGCCGGGAGGTGGATGAGGCGCTGCTGGAGGAAGTGGACCGGCAGTTCCTTTCCGGGGAAATTCCGGAAAAGATTAAGGGAAACGTAAACATTTCCAAAGGAATTCCTGCTACAATAGAGGTGACCTGGGGGAATTTCCATGTGGTGACAGCGGGGGAGGCCGCTTCGGAGGCCAAGAGCCGCCCGCTGGAGGAGGAGACGGTGCGCCGGCAGCTGGGCAAGCTGGGGGGCACCGGATTCTGCTGGGAATCCCTGGAGATTTTTGTGGAGCCGGGGGTGTTTCTGTCCATGGGCGCGCTGAACGACCTGCGCCGCCGGGCAGTGGAGGAGATACAGGAGGCGTGCTGCCGTGCATATCAGCGTACTTTATGAGAATCCGGCCCATTTGGAAGAACTTTTGTGGGTTGAGGAGATCGGGCGGATCTACCTGCCCCTGGAGCGGCTAGCCCTGTCACCGGAGGAGGCGTCTGCAGGCCGGGGGCGGGAGACGGCTGCCCTGTGCCGGGATGTGGTCCGCCGCTGTCAGGAAGCGGGCAAGGAGGCCTGGCTGGCCCTTCCCTATCTGTTCCGCCGGGAGACAGCAGACTATTTTCAGGAGAACCGGGAGGCACTGGCCCAGGCCGGCGTCGATGGCTGGCTGGTTCGCACCTTGGATGAGGCGAGCTTCCTGGAGGCGGAAAAGCTGCCGGGTCGGCGGATTTTTGACGCAGGCCTTTACAGCTGGAACCGGGAGGCGGCGTATGTGCTGAAGGGGCTGGGGGCCGATCAGTTGACCGCCCCTTATGAGCTCAACGCTCGGGAGCTGGCGGACCGGGGGCGGGAGGACACGGAGCTGGTGGTGTATGGCCGGCTGCCGGTGATGGTCTCGGCCCAGTGCCCGCTGCAGACGGAGACCGGCCGCTGCGGAAAGGGTAGGCAGGAATACGCCTTCCGTCCGCTGCGGGACCGGAAGGGCATGACGTTTCTGGCGGAGAACCGCTGCCGTTTCTGCTGCAATGTGATTTACAACAGCGTCCCCCTGTGGCTCTGGGACAAGCCGGAGGCCCGGTGGGAGCGGGTGCGGTTCCATTTCACCTCCGAGGAGGTGGGAGAGCCCCGGCGGATTCTGGAGCATTGCCTCCGGGGAGGCGGAGAACCGCCCCGGCAGTATACCCGCGGACATTTTACACGAGGAGTGGAGTAAATGGTCAATCTGGTAACCGATGTATCCAAGTACCTGATGCTGATCATCATGGTGCTCTACACAATCTTAAATTTTTACGTGCTGCGGAAGCAGGACGTCCGGTGGCAGAACCGGGTCTGCCGGAAGCAGATCTTTCTGGTGTTCCTGCTGCAGTTCCTGGGCTATCTGATCATCTACCTGCGGACCATGGAGCTGCGGATGCTGGTGTTTTACGGGATTCAGGTGGTATTTTTTCTGGTGTACTTTATCCTGTTTAAGACCATCTACCCCCAGAGCTCCCGGGTGCTTTTGAGCAACCTGGTATTTCTCTTTTCCATCGGCCTGATGATGCTGACCCGACTGAACGTGGACCTGGCGGAGAAGCAGTTTGTCATCGGCATGGCCGCGGCGGCCATCACCCTGTTTATTCCGGTGATCATCAGCAAGCTGAAGTCCCTGAGCCGCTGGGCCTGGCTCTACGCTGTGGTGGGCATTGCCCTGTTGCTGCTGGTGTGGGCGGTGGGAGACACGGAGTATGGCGCCCAGCTGCGGATTCGCATCGGGTCCTTTGCCTTGCAGCCGTCGGAGTTTGTGAAGCTGTCCTTTGTGTTCTTCACCGCTTCCATGTTCCAGAAGGGCACCTCCTTCCGCCGGGTGGTGGTGACCACCATTGTGGCGGCGGCGCATGTGCTGATCCTGGTGGCCTCCACGGACCTGGGCAGCGGCCTGGTCTACTTTATGTCCTACCTGTTTATGCTGTTTGTGGCCACCCGCCAGCCCCTGTATTTCCTGGGGGGCCTGGGGGCCGGCTGCGGGGCGGCGGTGCTGGCTTACCGCATGTTTTCCCATGTGCGGGTCCGGGTGGCCATGTGGCAGAACCCCTTCAGTGACTACGAAAACCGCGGCTACCAGATGGCCCAGTCCCTGTTTGCCCTAAGCTCCGGCGGCTGGTTTGGCCTGGGCT
>CAZSAF010000159.1:0-6321 GCA_964604605.1 uncultured Lachnospiraceae bacterium | reverse complement strand
TACCAAAAACACGGCACAGGCTGTCCACCCAGGTGTTCTGATGGTTTGCCGCAATAATCCCCAGGATAACGCCAATCACAACGGCAATCAGAGTTGTCACAACCGCTAAAGCAAATGTTGTGGGAAAGCGTTCCAGTAACGTTTCCGTAATCGGACGCCCGGTTTTATAGGACTTGCCAAAATCTCCCCTTGTGACAATACCCACAATATAATCTACATATTGTTCCACAAACGATTTGTCCAGCCCCTGCTCCGCTCTCCATTCCTCCAGCTGTTCCTCCGTTGCCTGGTCTCCCAGCATCAGCGTTGCCGGATCCCCCGGCGTAAAATACATCAACGTGAAAATCAGGAACGAAACACCCAGCAAAACGGGAATCATCGCCAAGACTCTTTTTCCAATATATCTCAACATAGATTCTTTGGTTTCCTTTCTGTGCTTTTGCAAAGGCGCCGCTGGCTCCAGCGGCGCCCATATTAAATTTTACTCAAAATAGGCGTTGTTCCAGAAAAGGGTCGATCCATACACTTCCCACCCTACCAGATTGGATTGGCAGGCAGAATACAGCTCCATTTGGACTCCCGGAATCCAGTACAGCATGTCCTCTATAAACGCTTTCTGGAATTCTTTGTAGGCCTCCGCCCTCTCATCTGTATCCATAATATTCTTAATAGAATCGGTCAGACGAACGAACTCTTCATAGCTGGGATCGTTCTCCGCATTCACACGACGGAATCCCACACTTGTAGTAAATCCGAGAATCGTATCTCCGCTGTTTACTGCGCCGCCGCGGATATACATATCGTAGTTTTCCGTGTTGCTGACAATATCCGTCGAGGTCGCGTAGTCATATTTCTGAATATCCAGCGTGATCCCAACCTCACCCAGCATGTTGTAAAGCTGCTCCGCCATCAGATTACGAACCGGCGTTTCATCCACAATCATGGTAAAGGTCAGTCCGCTGCTATAACCCGCATCCGCCAGCATCTGCCTTGCCAGTTCCGGGTCATAGTTGTACGGATAATTATCTTCCCAATAGGAATCATATCCCAGAGCCGCAAAGCTCAGAGGGCTGTGGGCGGCAATGGCTGCTCCGTCAAAAGAGCCCTCCACAATGGCATCCAAGTCAATGGCGTGAGCAATAGCCTGGCGAACCTCCAACTTGGACAAGGCTTCATTATGGCAGTTAAAGCCAATAAACACACTGGTCGGACAAGGGATGGTATCGATGCCGGTAATCCCTTCCGAACTGCAGGCCGTCTCATAGTCTTCCAGCGACATATCGTAATAGAAATCGATTCCTCCTGCCTGGAGTTCCATCAATGCCACGGAGCTTTCACTGATGACACGCAAAACTACATTTTCAATTTTCGGGGCTCCTGCGTAGTAGTCCTCAAATGCGGTTAAAGTGAAACTGTCTCCGGAAACCCAGTCCTCCAACACATAAGCCGAGGTAGTCATGGGATTCAGCCAGAATTCTTCCGAACTGGTTGCCGCATCAAAGGATTCTTTTTCCACAATACCCACATAATTTAATGCAGACATCCACAGGCCATTCTGCTCGCTGAACACCAGGTGCAACGTATTGTCATTCACAATCTCACTGTTTGCCACATCAATAAACTGCAGCTGAGCTCCGGTACTGTATTCTGTCTGCGCAATCTCAATGGAGCCCAGTACATCCTCCGCCGTCATGGCATTACCGTTATGGAACTTCACACCCTCCTGCAAATGCAATGTCACTCCCATATTATCCTCATCCACTTCCCAGGATTCACACAAATACGGATCGTACTCGCCTTCGTTGTTCATGCGAAACAACACGTCATAAAACAAACGAATATAAGAATTTCCTGACAATGTGGAAAGGGTGTCCATGCGCAGGCGCCCTGGGTCAGAACTGATTGCCAAAACCAAGGTATCCTTGCTGGAGGCAGAACCTCCTTCACCACCGGACGACTCGTCCGATGAGCTTCCACAGCCCGCCAGCAAGGCAACCGCCATTGCCATACTGAGAATCCATGCCAACCATTTTTTTGTTTTCATACTCATCCTCCTTATGTTTTATCTCCCATTCCCTTTCGGAAAATAAGATTCTTGATCAGGCCAGTTCAAAGTGATCCCCACAGTCCACATCCGTCTCCAAAAACTGAATCTCCGGAATGGTTTTTCTGGCATACGGACAGGGGCCATCCGGATAATAAACGCTGTCCAGAAAACGGACACAGCGCAGGATATTGGCATTATCTTTTATACGGGCATCCCCATGCCCGGCACCTTCAAAAAGCTCCAACACGGCCCGGTCCGATCCGCAGGTGCGCTGAATTTTCTCAAAGAAAATCTCACTTTGCTTGTAAGGTACTACCGCATCTGCTGTTCCATGCTGCAGTAATACCGGGGGGAAATCTTCCGACACATAGTGAATCGGACTGGCTAACTCTGCTTTATCCCTCCATGCCCCCAACATGCGTTCTTCCACTTCTCCCACACGTCCTACCTGTGACCGCAGTGCCGCAAAATCATAAACACCATACCAGACAATCAAACCATCCACCCGGCTGGACGCCTGCCCGTTCCCCATGGAAAGGTCCTCCAATTCCGGGATCACATGAGGGGCAGCTGCCAAGGCCGACAGATGGGCCCCTGCAGAATTTCCCCAAATCACCAGGCGGCTGGTATCAATCTGCAGCTCCGCTGCATGGGCCCGCAAATAACGGATGGCCGCTTTCACATCCTGAATGGCGGCGGGGAAGGTGTAATCCGGCGCCAGACGGTAATCTACTGTTGCCACCGCATAGCCCTGTGACAGGATTTTAAATACAAACGAAATGTGTTGATTACGCCTGGACCCAGCAAACCAGCCGCCTCCGTGGACAAACACCACCAAAGGCCACACACCGTCCGCTTCCGGCAGAAACACATCCAAGGTCTGCTGAGGGCTTTCTGACGCATAGCGAATATCCGTGTACGCTTTGGCAAACTGATTGGGGTCAATCATACGCAGGGAAGCCGCTGTAATGGGAACTGGGTTCTTCATGTTCTATTCCTCCTCTCGCTTTTCCATCCATATAGATAGCCAACGCTCTTTTTCGGCTCGCAGGATCGGGTTTTCCGGAAATACTGCCATACGGCAGTTTTGATCCAGCTCCATGCAGTTTTCTCTGCCGCTGCTATAAGGCAGCCAGGCTGGAAGCCCCTCGCCGTTGGGATTTCCCGTTTTTATAAAGTTTGTCCAATAATCGCATACCGTATTGGAAAGATCATAATCTGCTCCGGTATAGTGCCTCCAGGATCGCTGAATCGTCTGAAATACATACACATGCTCACCGGAATGGAAGGTCCCGCCAAAAGGATGATCCGGAATATTGCGGGTAAAACGATATAAATAAGAGGGCCGGCATCCCATTTGTTCCCGCACAGCGCACCAATTCAGTACACCGGAATACATTTTATAGGTCATCTGTTCCCGCAGGTATGTTTTCTCCCAGAAGGTATCTTCTTTTTTCATCTGCTCCTGAATACTTTTAGCCTGTTCCCCAAACTGCTTTTCCAGCAGCCGGTAAGCCTGCGCAGGCTCGGCAATAGCAGGTTCCTCGACCCAGGTGCTGCTTTCATGGGAACAGCATCCCAAAAGATAATCAATATCCGCATTCTGCCCGCGGATGGACAATTCATACAGCGGCCCGCGGATATAAAAGCCATCCACAACCGGCATAAAAACAAGTTTTTTCTGCCCTTCCTGGTAACGCAGGCTACCTGCCAGCAATTCTTCCGCTGAAAGCTGTCTGGCCTGTGCCAAAGAATGAATTCCCATCTGATCCAACATGGCCAGGCTGTGTGCCTCCATGTCTTCCTGCGAGGCCAGATTTTCCTCTCCGGGCCCTGTCATACCGCCGATACCGCCGCCGCTTTCAAAAATTGCTCTCTGAATCTGGCTCTTCGTCTGCTCCATGCTAACCAGCATCTGGGCACTCATGGCGCCGGCAGACTGTCCAAAAACCGTGATGCGATTCGGATCGCCGCCAAAGGCCTGTATGTTTTTTCTCACCCACTGGAGAGCAGCAAATTGATCCAAAAGGCCATAATTCCCGCTGATTCCCTGCTCATTCTCTTCTCTCAATTCTGGGTGCGTAAAGTAACCAAACACGTCTACACGGTAGTTGAAAGAGACAAAAATTACACCTCGTTTCGCAAATGCTTCCCCATCCGTTTCCAGCTTATTGGCATATCCCTGCCGGAAAGCACCGCCATAAATCCAAAGTGCTACCGGCAGGCACTCCTCCGTGCTTTCGGCCGGCGTCATCACGTTTACATACAAGCAGTCCTCGCTGCGCGGCAGCCCCACCGGATAATTCTCCCGTTTGAAAAAGCTCCCGTCCGGTACACGGCGCTGCATGGGAATGGAACCGTATTCCCCAGCAAACCGAATGCCGCTCCACGGTTCCGGTGGCTGCGGTGGCCGCCAGCGCAGCGCCCCCACCGGGGGCTTTGCGTAGGGAATTCCCAGGAAAAGGGAAACTGCCTGATTGCCTCCGCAAACACCTCTCAACCTGCCGGACTCCACCGTAGCCTCTAACATTGCCATAGTCTCTTTCCTCCCCAGTCACTCTATTTATAAAATAGCATCCTGCCGGCGAAGCTCCAGCCGAACCTTCTCTATGTCTACGTCTCCGTTCTCTTCCTGCACCGCTGCGGCAACCCCTGCTGCCTGCCCCGTTACAAACGCCGTTCCCATTACCCGGACAGAGGCAAAGGCTACTTCATCCGCCGACACGGTCCGCCCTGCGGCAAACAAATTTTCCCGGTTGATGGACCGGAGCATGTCCAGAGGGATGTCATAATAGGAATTGCCCTCGATTGGCAGATAACTTCCCGATACGCGAATGTCCTTGTGGATTTCCGGCCTCCATGCCCCGCGCCCGACCCCATCCGAACGTTTTCTGGCAATCAGCACATCTTTCTGCGTTAATTGATAACGTCCGACAATTTTCCAGCTTTCCCGTATTCCCAAGGACGGGCCTGTAGACACCAGGGTACAGTGCTCCATTCCATTCAAATATTTCCGGAATACCTTTATGTAAGACAGCGCCTGCTTTCTCATATTTCGCTCCGCCTTGCTCATGGACTCCGCATTCAGCTCAGACAAATTCACGCTGGGAAGAAACAGGAATCCATAATCCACCTTCTCTCTGCGGATGAGCACTCCACTGGTACGGCTCAGCCCCGTCTCCCCGTCTTCTTCCGCCCGAAGGACGGCTGTCTCAATGGATTGGGGCGAGATGTCCGCCTCCGGAGCAATATGATCAATCCGCATAGCCAGAGATACGATCTGGATTTGTCCGGTTCCGTTTCCCCAAACCACTTCTGCTCCCGCCATCCGGGCCAGGCTGGCATCCCCGCTGGCATCCACATAGTTTTTTGCCTGGACTACAAACTCGCCAGCTATATCCATACAAGTCAACTGTTCAATTTTGTTTTTGTTTACAGATGCTTTGATCACAATGCAGTGCAGAAACACCTGAACCGAGTATTTGGCCAACAAATTATCCGCTGCGGCTTTCATGTATTCCGGATGAAATTTAATTGTCGCGTTTCCTGTGGAGGAAATTTCATAACTGGTATCCTGTCCCAGCTTTTCCAACTCCCGAAGCATCTCATCTCCCGCTCCGCCCACCACCTTCACCGGCTGCCGGGAACAGGTATAAAATCCGCAGTATGCCGTGACACAGGAATGGGTAGCCTCTCCGCCCAGATATGCGTTTTTTTCCAAAAGAACAACTTTCTTTCCCGCTCGGGCAGCCCCCACGGCGGCAGCCAGTCCGGCAATTCCTCCTCCTACCACTGCTACATCCGCCTGAATATTGCGCTTCAATATCCTTCCTCCAAATTTGTTATTTATATTTCTTTATACGGATTATAAAAAAGTGCTTGCAATTTGTAAAATAATCTTTTATCCTTGTATCCATAGATAATAACTATATCAAAAGGTGAGGAGGTTCCCCATGAAGCTGCATCAGCTGCAATATGTCCTTACGGCCAGCAAGCACAACAATTTTTCCAAAGCCGCAGAGGAGCTTTTTATTACGCAGCCTACCCTTTCCCAGCAAATCCGTCTTCTGGAAGAGGAAATCGGTATGCCCTTGTTCTTCCGCCATCCCAAATCGGTTTCCCTGACACCGGCTGGTGAGGAATTCGTCCTCTATGCCAAGCGAATCACCAACGATATGGATGCGCTTGTACACGCCATGCGCGATTTCCGCACGCTGTCCAAAGGCTCTCTTCGCATTGGCGCACTGTGGATTATGGGGTATCTGCCACTGGCT
>CAZSAF010000158.1:0-6339 GCA_964604605.1 uncultured Lachnospiraceae bacterium | reverse complement strand
GGTGCTGGCCCTGTTCGGCAGCTACCACGGCACCATCAAGCAGCAGGGGTTCTATTTTGTCAACCCCTTCTGCACCGGCGTGAACCCTGCTTCCCGGACCTCCCTGGGCGCCGCCAGCGGCAACGCTGCCACCGGCCAGGTATCCGTCCGGGCCGGCGAACTGTCCAGCAAAAAAATCTCCACCAAGGTGATGACCCTGAACAACAACCGCCAGAAAGTCAATGACAGCCTGGGCAATCCGGTGGAGGTGGGCGCCGTGGTCATCTGGAAGGTGAGCAACCCCACCCAGGCCGTGTTCAACGTCAACAACTACAAGGCCTATCTGTCCATCCAGTGTGATTCCATCATCCGGAACGTGGCCCGCCAGTATCCCTATGACATTCTGGATGACAATGGGGACGGGGAGGAGAAGACCCTCCGGGGCAGCAGCCAGGAGATTGCCAACCAGATGCGGGATGAACTGCAGGTGCGGGTGCAGGATGCCGGCCTGGACGTCATGGAGGTGCGGATTACCCATCTGGCCTACGCGCCGGAGATCGCCGCCGCCATGCTGCAGCGCCAGCAGGCCGTGGCTGTCATCGCCGCCCGGCAGAAGATTGTGGAAGGGGCCGTGGGCATGGTGGAGATGGCCCTGGATAAGCTGAGCCAGAACCAGGTGGTGGAGCTGGACGATGAGCGGAAGGCCGCCATGGTCAGCAACCTGCTGGTGGTTCTCTGCGGCAACAAGGACGCCCAACCGGTGGTCAACAGCGGCTCCCTGTACTAATCTTCCGGCATCATACACAGGCGGGCCGTCCACTGTGGCGGGTTAGCATCACTTCATTTTCCAGGGAAGGGGGGATGGGATGCCTGAGAAATCCGAAAAAGAAAAAACCAAAAAGCAGATTCCTCTCCGGCTCTCTGCGGGACTCTACCAGGAACTGGCGGCCTGGGCCGAGGACGATTTCCGCTCCCTCAACGGCCAGATTGAATATCTGCTGACCGAGTGCGTCAAAAAAAGGAAGCGTTCCCGCAAGAAAGGGGAGGAATAAGGAACGGACCAAAGCACCGACCACTGAGCGGACCGGAAATTGGAAATCCTATTGAGGTGGTCCAATGCCTCGGAGGCCAGCGTCACAAACACCGCCACATCATAAGGAGGCTCCTGGTACACCGTTGCTTCCTTTACGTAACGGCTGTTATCCAGAACCGTCAGTTCGATCTCCTGACCGGCTGCCAAAATCTTCATGGTATCCACCGGCTGCCAGTAAGCCTCCTCTCCCGCCGTCTCCCGGGCAAGATTTTCCCGCGTCATCTCTGACAAAAGCAGGGAAGGCCTGGCGGACGGCGGAACCGGCAGCGTCAGATGCGGCCCCTCTCCTGGACAAGGGAAGGCGCCGAAGTTTCTTCCTCCGTCTCCGGATTGGCGGTTTCCGCGCTGCTGCTTTCTTCCTTTGCCTCCTGTTGCCCTGTTTCCTCCTGCTGCTCCCATGTTGCCGGATAAGGCCGGCTCTCCCCAGCCGGATCCGGCGAGCCGGCAGGCCTGCAGCCGGCCAAGAGCAGCATCACCATCCCGCTCCATGCAAAACCCCTTCGGATTCTGTTTTTCCCCATTGCACTCCCTCCCCTTTGCGCTGTATATTTGTTAGTCTACTTCCGCAACATTCGTTTGTCAATCCAATCGACCTTTTCCCATTTATGTGTTACGATACCTGTAGACATCTCTTGCAAATAGCCCTGCGAAAGCGGACCGTCTCATCTCAAAAGGAAGGGGAAACAATATGGAACAATACTACGACCGAAAAAACACGCCGCTCAAATACCATACCGCTATGCGCTACGTCTTTCTTCCATTGGGGATGCTGTTGCTGGCAGTCTCCTATGTACGGGATGCGCTCCCTTATCTGCCGATGATATTCCAAATTCCGGAGCAATTCCTGCCAACCGGTTACTGGCCGATTATGATTGCGCTCTTTGTTACGGATCTGTGCCGGTTTGTCCTGATGCTGATCACCTTCATTGGTTTTATCCACTGGCGCTCATACGCCTGGTATTCTGCCATGATCTTCTTTCCGTTCACTTTATTCTGCACCATTTTTTACAATATAATCCGTACCCTGTGGTCTGATGGAGACGGGTGTCCTGATTGGATCCATTCTCCTTCAGTTGTTTTTTGGCGGCTTGATTCTCTACTGCATCCTGACCTACTACCGGAAGCGGAACCCCCTCTTCTTTCCGCAGCTGGCGGAGGAGCTCCGGGCCCGGGATGCCGCCGCCCGCGCCGCCGCATACCACTATCCCAATCAGCCAGGCTGGGGAGCGCCGGTACCGCCTTCCGGCATTCCGGGAGGAAGTCCCCAGGGAACATCGTGGGGGACGCAGCAAGAAACGCCACAGGGAGCGCAGCAGGGAACACCGTGGGCGCCCCGGTTCTGCCCTCATTGCGGCACACCTCTGGAGCAGGGATTCTGCCTCCGCTGCCGGCTGCAGATCACGCCGCCAGGGCAAGGTCCACGGTAAGCCGGCTGCGTTACGGCTGGCTTGTGAATAACCGGAAAGGAGGCCTCCTATGGGAAAAGGAAATATCCGCCGGAGCAGGGCCCAGCCTCCATTACACCGTCACCCGGGTACGGCTTCCCCTTCTCTACTGTCTCTGTAAAGAGTCTCTGCGGAAGGCGCCGGAACAAACTGTAAAGGAATCCTACACCTCCATCGCCCCTGACCCCTGGGTGGCGCTGGACGCCTATTGCCGCAGCCCGGAAGGCGGGACCACCCACTGGTATCTGCTCTGCTATGAAAACTGCTTTGTGGAGCCGGCAATCAACTGGTCCCCCACCCCGGAACAGATGGCCCGGATCGCCGGACAGCTTGGCCGGCTCGGTACCTCCTGAAAGCTCCGCCTGAAAAAGGGAAAACTTGACAGAAAGGATAGCCACCCCCTCCGTTCTATGCTAAAATAGAACCGGAGAAGGTGGCTTTTTCCGTCCCCTGCTCCCACGATCTGAGAAGAAAGAGGTGAGAGGACTATGATCATTTCTGCACTACTTCAGAATTTAGAATCCGGACAGTTCGACCAACAGCTCACCCGGCTGGGCTGCCTGTCCCCCCAGGACCTGCCCGCTGCCCGCCGCCGAGGGGTGGAGGCGGTAAACGGCTTCCAGCAAACCTTTGGAAAAGGTGCTTCCGCATCGGCGGAGCTGTTCTCCGCTCCGGGCCGCACCGAAATCTGCGGCAACCATACGGACCATCAGCACGGCCGGGTGCTGGCGGCGGCGGTAAACCTGGACTTTCTGGCCTGCGCGGCTCCCAATTCCGATGGGGTGATCCGCTTCCAGTCCAAGGGATGGCCTATGACAGAGGTGAAGCTGGACTCGCTGGAACCCATGGAGGAGAAGCGGGAATCCACCGCGGCGCTGATCCGGGGCATGGCGGCCCAGACTGCAGCCAAAGGCTTTGCGGTCTCCGGCTTTGACGCCTACGCCCTGTCCGATGTGTTGCCCGGCTCCGGTCTCTCCTCCTCCGCCGCCTGTGAGATTCTGCTAGGCGTTATTCTGAATCACCTGTTCTGCCAGGACAGCCTGAATCCGGTGGCCCTTGCCCAGATGGGCCAGGTGGCAGAAAACGTTTACTTTGGAAAACCCAGCGGCCTTATGGATCAGATGGCTTCCTCCGTAGGCGGCGCCGTAGCCATTGACTTTGGGGATCCTGCCCAGCCGGTAATCCACCCGGTACAGGTGGATCTGGCCGCCCATGGCTATGCCCTGTGCATCATCGACTCCGGAGCCAGCCATGCGAACCTCACCGCCGAATACGCCTCCATCCCCAACGAGATGCGGGCAGCCGCCGCTTTCTTTGGGAAAGAAGTGCTTCATCAGGTTTCGGAGGAGCAGATCCTGGAAAACCTGCCGGCGCTGCGGAAAGCAGCCGGGGACCGGGCCGTGCTGCGCGCCCTGCACTTCTTTGCCGATGACCGGCGGGTGGAGCAGGAAACCACTGCCCTGGAGGAAGGACGTTTTGACGACTTCCTGGCCTTAGTCCGGGAATCCGGCTACTCCTCCTGGACCATGCTCCAGAATGTGGCGGTCACCGGCGCAGTGGAGGAGCAGGCCGTGGCGGTGGCTCTGGCGGTAACCCAGCAGCTGCTGGCAGGCCGGGGCGCCTGCCGGGTACATGGCGGCGGCTTTGCCGGCACCATCCAGGCCTTTGTCCCGCTGGATATGCTGGAAAGCTTCCGCAGCGGTGTGGAAACCGCCCTTCATCCGGGCTGCTGCCATGTTCTCTCCATCCGCCCGGTGGGCGGCGCTGTACTGCAGCTGCAAAAAGATTGAGGTATACCTTTATGCCGTGAAATGCACGGCAGTATTAAGGAAAGGAGTATTTTTATGGCAATTCTGGTATTGGGCGGAGCCGGATACATTGGCTCCCACACGGTTTATGAACTGATTGATGCCGGCCGGGACGTGGTGGTGGCCGATAACCTGCAGACCGGCTTTCGGGCCGCGGTACACCCCAAAGCCCGCTTTTACCAGCTGGACATCCGCAGCCAGGAGGCATTGGATACCCTGTTCCAGGCAGAATCCATTGAGGGGGTCATCCACTTTGCCGCCTCCTCCCAGGTTGGGGAATCCATGTCCAACCCGCTGAAATACTATGACAACAACCTGCACGGAACCATGGTACTCCTGCAGGCCATGGTGGCCCACGGCGTAGACAAAATCGTCTTCTCCTCCACTGCCGCCACCTACGGGGAGCCGGAGCGGGTACCCATCCTGGAGACCGACCGAACGGCCCCCACCAACTGCTACGGGGAGACTAAGCTTTCCATGGAACACATGATGCGCTGGGTTTCCCAGGCCCACGGTCTCCGCTATGTGGCCCTGCGCTATTTCAATGCCTGCGGCACCCACCCCTCCGGAGCCATTGGGGAAGCTCACAACTCAGAAACCCACCTGATCCCCCTGATTCTGCAGGCGCCCAATGGCCAGCGGGAATCTTTCTCCATCTTTGGGGACGACTACCCTACCAAGGACGGCACCTGCATCCGGGATTACATCCATGTCACCGACCTGGCCCTGGCCCACATTCTGGCCCTGGACTATCTGCTGGCCGGAGGCGAAAACAATGTATTTAACCTGGGCAACGGCGTAGGCTTTACCGTGAAGGAAGTGGTGGAAACCGCCCGGGAGGTCACCGGCCATCCCATTCCCGCCGTCATCTCCCCCCGCCGGGCGGGCGATCCGGCTCAGCTGATTGCTTCCTCCCAGAAAGCCATGGACGTATTGGGATGGAAGCCCCGGTACAACGACCTGCACACCATTGTAGCTTCCGCCTGGGCCTGGCACAAAAGTCATCCCCACGGCTTTGAGGAGGCCTCCCCCGCCTCCTCCCGGTAAAGAAGGAGGATAAGAGACATGGCAGAAATCCGCTGTACCCCCTTCGGCACCACCACAGACCAACGTCCCGTGGACCTTTGGACCCTTCAGGCCGGGGATTTCCGGATTCAGGTGCTCTCCTATGGAGGGATTCTCCGCTCGTTCCGGATTCCGGCTCCCGAGGGCAGCCGGGATCTGGTGCTGGGCTGTGAGACGTTGGAGCAATATGAACATCAGGACAAATATTTCGGCGCCCTGATCGGCCGGGTGGCCAACCGCATTGGCCAGGCATCCTTTGACCTGGAAGGCCAGCACTATACCCTGGCTGCCAACAATGGCCCCAACTGCCTCCACGGAGGGCTCCGGGGCTTCAACCAGGCGGTGTGGCAGGTTCGGGCAGAGTCGGATGCGCTGGTGCTCTCCCGGACCAGTCCAGACGGCGAGGAAGGCTTTCCCGGGACCCTGGAAGCCACCGTCACCTACCGGCTCGCCGAAAACGGGGATCTGACCCTGGACTACCGGGCAGTCAGCAACCAAACCACCCTGTGTAGCCTGACCAACCACAGCTATTTTAACCTGCTGGGCCATCAGGCCGGCAGCCTAGCCGGACAACAAATCCAGATTTTCTCGGATGCTTTTACAGAAACCGATGCCGACAGCCTTCCCACCGGCCGGCTGCTGCCGGTGGTGGGCACTCCCTTTGACCTGCGGGAGCCCACCGACTTTCTGGAAGGGCTTTCCGGCTCCCATACCCAGCTGACCCTGGGACACGGCTATGATCACAACTTTGTGCTGCAGCAACACCCCTGTGGGCCGCTCCGGCTCTGCGCCCGGGCCACCGGCGGGGATCTTTCCCTGGAATGCTGGACCACCCAACCGGGACTGCAGCTCTACACCGGGAACTACCTGGATGGGGTGGAGGGCAAGGACGGTGCGGTATACGGCCCCCGCTCCGCCTTCTGCCTGGAAACCCAAAGCTGGCCGGACG
>CAZSAF010000157.1:3782-6667 GCA_964604605.1 uncultured Lachnospiraceae bacterium | reverse complement strand
CTTCCCTGTTCCAAAACCAGCGCCCGGTCCACCGGGCCGCAGCCCCCCGCCGCGTCCGTCAGGTGGAGCAGCCCGGCGGAGGTTTCCGCCTGCAGGGCCTTCAAAAGCCCCCAGATCTCCCGCTCCTTCTTTTCCGGAAGCCCCCAGGGGAAGCTGTCCGCCGCTAAAAACGCCGGTTCCCCCAGGGAGGCCCGGGCCAGCTGCATCCGGCAGGCCTCCCCCGGCGTCAGCTGCGCCGGCAGCCGTTCCGCCCCGGAGAGGACCCCAAACCGCTCCATGGCCTCCTGGGCCTTCCGCCGGGCAGCCCTTCTCCTCTCCCCCATCAGCTGCAGGTCCAGGGATACGTTGTCCTCCATGGACAGCCGCGGGAAGAAACCGGGCTCCCGGCTGAGGATCCCCAGCCGCTTCCGGCGCAGGGCAAGACGCCGCTCCGGCGGGAGGGCGGAAAGCTCCTCCCCCTCCAGGAACACCTGCCCCTCCTCCGGCACCGCCTGGCCGGTGAGCACCTGCGCGAGCAGGGTTTTCCCTGCCCCGCTCCTCCCCAAAATCCGCACCGTCTCCCCGGTCTCCACCCGCAGATTTAGCCGGTTTAAGACCCGCCGGTCCGGCGGAAAAAAACGGATGACCCCTCTGGCCTCCCAGCTTCCCATAACGCTCCTCCTTGTTCTTTTCCTGGCTGCGCCAGGGCCCTGTCCGGCGCGGGCCTTCCCGCCGCGCCGGGCCTTATGCCTCCCTACCGCACCATGGTCATGACCCCGGCGTCCATCTCGCACACCGTGTCGCACAACTCGTCTATATCCACCTGGTTGTGGCTGGCCAGCAGGATGGTCTTCCCCTGATCCCGCAGCTGCCGGATCAGCTCCCGCATCTGGGCCGCCCCGTGCTTGTCCAGGCCGTTTAGGGGCTCATCCAGCACCAAAATGGATGGGTCCTCCATGATGGCCTGGGCAATCCCCAGCCGCTGCCGCATCCCCAGGGAATACTTGCTCACCGGCTTTTTCAGGTCCGGGTCCAGGCCCACCCGCCGGATGGCCTCCCGCACCCCCTCCCGGCCGATCTTCCTCCGCAGGGACGCCAGGAGCTCCAGGTTTTTCTGGCCGGTGAGCCCCGGCAGGAACGCCGGCGTCGCAATGATCATCCCCATGTCCGGCGGGAAATCCACATCCTTCCCCACCTGCCGGTAGCCCACCAGCACCCGGCCCCGGGTAGGGGCCAGGAAGCCGCAGATGCACTTCATCATCACCGTCTTGCCGCTGCCGTTGTTCCCTACAATCCCGTGGATTTTCCCCTGCTCAAAGTCCCGGGTGACGTCCTTTAGCACCGTCTCCTCCCCGAAGGCCTTGGTCAGGTGCTCCAGGCGGATGGCCACATCCGGCTGCCGGGCATCGGCCGTTTCCATAATCCGGATGCCCCTTCCCTCTCTCTGTCTGTCCATGCCCCTCCTCCTTTTCTTTACCCGTTTTCCGTGCCCCGGAAGGAAAAGCTGTACCGCCGGATGGCCCGGAAGCTTAAGAATACCAGCGCCAGCAGCAGCGCGCCAAAGATCAGGTACGTCTGCCACAGCCGGGGCAGGCGGTCATAGCCAAAGTTGTGCATGTGGTAGGTGGCCTGGTTCAGCGGCGACAGCCACCCCACCCACACCCGGGCCTTGTAGGCCAGCTCCTCCGGCAGCCGGAACAGGTTTTTCAGGTTCTCCGGGTTCAACAGGAACACCAGCACCAGGGTGTACAGCAGCATCAGCAGGAAGATGGTGGCGGCGCACTGGTAGGGCCGGCTCATCTCCAGGGTCTTGACCAGGGCCGGCAGGGCGATGACCTCCCCCTCCCCGGAGTAGCCCAGGATGGCCGCGGTCTTGCTCCACAGGTTCCCGGAGAAGGCGTTGGTCATGCACACCAGGCTGGTGGCCGCCAGGATAAACAGCAGATAGAGGAGGGCCGCCAGGGCGGTGTAAAGGAGCTGCCCCAGGATCCAGGTCTTCCGGTCCATCCGCATCAGGTAAAAGGGCGTCCCGGGGGAGAGGAAGGGCATGTCCGCAAACAGCAGCAGCAAGAGCAGGGAGGACAGCAGGATGGAGTTGCTGTCCCCAAAGGTCCAGATAAAGGGCTCCAGCACCTGCATGGTAGTCTCATGCTCCCGGGCGAAGCCCACCGCCTTGTCCGTCAGCAGGAAGCAGAGGATAAAGGCCAGCAGGAAGGTGACGGCAATCCGGGGATTGTCCTTCCACTGGCGGAAGTTATAGCCGGCCACGGAGGCCGCCTGGCGGATTCTCCTACCCATTTCTCAGCCTCCTTCCCGCGGCGCCCACAAACAGGGCCAGCACCAAAAGCAGCAGCTCCCCCACCCACAGGGCCGCCCCCAGGGCACCCAGGGGCCAGCCCTCCCCGGGAAAAAGCCACTCCCGGGGTACAGCACGTAGAGGGCGGGGAAGTACCGCTCACAGAGGATCACCAGCAGGTAATAGCCGATGAACGGGGAGAGGTAGGCCACGTACCGACTGCCGGTGACGGTGGAAAACAACATGCCAAAGGCGGCCCAGAAGCCACCGGAAAGGGATAGCAGCAGCACGGAGGGCAGCAGCTGCCGGAGGAGGCCCCGCAGGCTGTCCGCGTCCAGGGCCTCCTGCTCCAGGGGCGAGAGGGCAAGCAGGCAGGCCCCGGCGGCAAGGAGCAGCCCCAGCAGCAGAACCAGGCCCCCGGACACGGCGCAGGCCAGGATCTTCCCCCACAGGTAACTGCCCCGGCGGCACCGGGGCAGCACAAATTTGAGATAGCCGGTTTTCCAGTCATCCAGGAAGCCGGCGGCGGCAGGCAGGGCGCAGAGCAACGGCAGGAAGAGGGCCAGGCTGTCCCCCTTTATGCCGTCCTGGAAGAATTGGAGGGCAAAGC
>CAZSAF010000157.1:2507-3772 GCA_964604605.1 uncultured Lachnospiraceae bacterium | reverse complement strand
CCTGCCCCTCCGGCTGGCGGAGCGCCTCCGCCAGGGTGTCCGCCTGGGGCACAAAAACCAGCAGGGGGATCAGGATCACCCCCAGCCAGAAGCCGGCTCCCCGGCAGCTTTGGCGAAGACTGGTTGAAAACACTGGGTTCATATCTGCGTGGCCTCTATTCCTTTTTCCGGCAGCATCTATAGAATGCCATCCCCGGATTTTTCCTCAGTATAACAGGGAAACGTATACAAGTTGTAACAAAAAGGCAGCCGGGGCGCTTCCGGTTAATATCCCTGGGATACGTCCACCACACTGCCATCCACCGCGTTGATGGTCAGGAAGGTGTGCGGGGTGTAATAGGGGGACAGATCCGAATCGTAGAGCATCCCCTGGCCGGTATCCACCCCCAGCTGGCCTTTGAAATTCCACACCGGCAGCAGATAGTATTCCGCCTGGTTGTTCCGGATCCGCACCCGGGCCAGGCCCAGCTCAATTTTTTCAATCCGGATCTCGATGGCCTGCGGCTCATATCCCTCCTCCGCCTGGTACAGGTTTCCGGCTGTGGCCTGGACTGCCATCTGCTCCTCAAACCGCTTCATGGCCTCCTCAAAGGAAAGGGTCTGAACGCTGGGGTTTTCCACCGCCAACACCTGCAGCGGCGCATCCCACTGCAGAAAAACAATCCTACCATCGCTCACCTCCACGGTGAGGTTTTCGTAATAGTAGCGGGAGGTATATGTCTCCATCCCCTCGGAGCCTTCCAGCTGGCTCTGGAGAATCACTGGCACCCCCTCGTACTCCGGCTTATATGTAAGGTGGTAATAATACCGGTCCCGCACATTGGCTTCATTGGCGCTGTTGGGATTCCCCTCCATATAGACGGACTGGCAGGAATCCAGCACCCATTGCTCCAGGCCCATGTCCTGCAGGGTCTCCTGCACCATGGCCGCCGCTTCCTCCGGGCTTTGGTCCAGCGGCGTGGACTGGTAGGCGTTATCCACACAGAACCGCAGGTTGTGCAGCTGATAATCTTCCTCCGTGCGGTTCTTGACATCCAGGTACGCATCTTTCCCGTCCAGCTGGGCCGTCAGCTTCATCCGCAGCGTCCGGTCCAGTTCCGCGTCCCCTTCCACCACATCGCTGTATTTCTCGTACGCCATGTAAGGCTTAAAGGTCCACTCCGCCTCCCGGCGGTCCTTTTCATCCGGCGCGTCCGCATACTGGCTTTCCCAGACTGCCAGGTCCGCTTCCATGCTCTTCCGGATTGCCTGCATGGTTTCCGGAT
>CAZSAF010000157.1:0-2497 GCA_964604605.1 uncultured Lachnospiraceae bacterium | reverse complement strand
GCGCTTCCTCCCAGAGCCATTCCTCGTCCGCCAGGCTCTGCCGGTAGCGGAGGATCACCTCCTCCAGCTCCTGCCGGGTCCTTCTGCCCTCATACTCATAAATGGTCTGCCCTTCAAAAAGAACCTGGGCGCACTGCCGGGCCTCCTCCATGGTGATCTCCCGGGGCACCACCCGCACCACCGGCATTGGGCCGCTGCCCGGGTCCACCTCCGCGTCCACCTGGATCTGCACCAGGGGATCCGCCCCTGCCAGCTGGCCGGTATGGCGGAACGTTTCCGCCTGGGGGGCCTCCGTGCCTCCGCTTTCTTCCGGGCTAGCCGTCTCCGCAATGGTCGATTCCAGCCCCCCTCATTCTTCCCCACCACCACGTCCTGCTCCGGGTTGGGCTGGCAGGATGCCAGGAGGAGGGTGAGGGATAAGACTAGTATCATGCCGTGTTTCATATAGGCTCCTTGTACAAAGGCCCTCCTGCATTTGCATGGAAGGCCTTTAAAAAGAATCAGTAATTAAAAACATTCCAAGAGGTCTATCGGTCAGATCTGTTTCACTCCATGGCCTGGAACCCCAGTTTCCGGTTGTGGTTCCCTGACGAAACGTAATGGTCAGTGTCTCTCCCTGTGCCATCATGCTTTCTTTGTAATAACAGAATCCATTTGCCGTCTTATTATAAACCAATTCATTCCGCATGTTCTGCCAGGTATTGGTGCCTACCACTCCATTATCGGTGATCCCTACCACGTATTAAAAGTGCATGACTGCGGATTCTGTTCCATATCCAAAGCTTCCGTCGATTCCATTTTCACTCAGTCCTGTATCATAAATATAAGCATTTGTTACGGTATCATAGTTCATCATAAAACGCTGGATCGCTTTTACATAACGAGTTCCGTTATTACTACCTCTAAAGCGCTGTGTGGGCAAACTGGCCCAGCTGGCATCCAGAGCCACCACAGCGGTTGTATGAAATCCCAGGCACAGCACGAAGCACAAAAATATAATAGATATTCTTTTCATAACGCGCCTCCTCGCTAGTAATTGAAAACATTCCAAGAGGTACCATTGGTCATCCCTGTTACCCCCCATGGCCTGGATCCCCAGTTTCCGGTTGTGGTTCCCTGACGGATGGTAATAAATGTATTGCCATCAACCATTATAGGAGAGCGATAATAACGAAAACCATTTCCAGAATATGAAAGCGTGATGGCCGAATAACGGAGTGCATACCAGGTTGCCGTTCCAACCGAGCCATCCGGCGTCAAGTCCACCGTTTCCTGAAACCGGCGGACCGCCAACTCCGTATCTTTTCCAAAGCTCCCGTCTATCCCATTTCCGGATAATCCGGAATCATAAATATAATTTTTCGTCTCATAGCTATAATTCATCATCAATCGCTGTACCGCTTTGGTACAGCGGGATGTGTTGGTATCCCTCCCTCTGGCCTGCGTTGGCAGGCTTTTCCAGGTATTATCCGGCGCCGCAAAACCGTACCGGAAAATCCCGGGCGCAAAATCAGGCATAAAACAACCGCTACTCCCCTTCGCTTCATAAATTTTCTCCTCCTGGTTAAAATTTTCTCCCATAAGCATGCGGTTTCATATTTATGGGAACACTTGAAATCCATAGCAGACGAACCGAAATGTCCTAGCCGGGACATCTATCTGGAATGGATGTTCAATTCTTAATTGTACTGAAACGCACCTGTTACCGTAACGGTTTGTCCGCTTTGATTTTGTACAAAAAAACGATAACTTCCGCCCTGATTTATAGAGAAGATATGGACTATCGAACCGGTTGCCTGTATATACCGCATAGTTCCATCCGGTTCCACAATACCCACGCTTACCTTTGCATTAGAAGGGACTACAGATAACATTACCGTGATTGATTCCCCCTTGCCTATAGTGAACGCACCACTTCTTCTCTGCACATTATTACCCAACGTCCAGTTTATATTTTGAGTACTATAGGGCGTTACGCCATCTTCTTCCACCTCAATCCGGATTCCTTCCTCCACCGTATCTGCGGTATACTCAATCAGGTAGTTTTCTGGCAGCTGCATCTTCTCCTCCTGTCCTACCCGGGTGGCCTGATACAGCAGCTCATACCCCTTCTCCGCTCCGCGCACAGCTCCATAGGAGGTGAGGGCCCCGGCAAACAGAAACACCAAACTCAACACAACCGCCACACTCGTCTTTTGTCTTTTCATGTTTTGATACCGTCTCATTCTCTGAATCCTCTCCTTTGCTATATGCTTTGACTCATACGCGATATGGGTCTGAAAACGCCTCGGCCCCCAGATCTTTTCCGCAGCGGACATCTGATAGAGCAAAGCCGCATATCCCCTCCCATCTCCCCAATACCGGCACACCTCGTAATCACAGTGATACTCTCCCCATGCCTTTACTTTCTCAAACAAATACCAGGCCGCCGGGTTGAACCAATGTACGCACAGGACCGCTGCCGCTATGCAGCGCACCAGCACATCGTGGAACTGGC
>CAZSAF010000156.1:0-6685 GCA_964604605.1 uncultured Lachnospiraceae bacterium | reverse complement strand
TGTCCGAATAAAAGGGCGCGATCCCCGACTTGGTGGAGCCAAAGGAACGGCTGCCCAGCCGCTCCTCCTCGTACTGGTCCAGCAGCACGTGGTAGGGCATCAGGATCTGGGCCCGGTCGGACACCAGGATCTTGGGCTCCGGCACTCCCTGGGAGGTGAGCTCCTGAATCTCATTGACCAGGTAGGGGATGTTCAGCGCCACCCCGTTTCCAATGATGTTGGTGATATGGTTGTAAAACACACCGGAGGGAAGCAGGTGAAGAGCAAAGCGTCCGTAATCGTTGATGATGGTATGCCCAGCGTTGCTTCCGCCCTGGAAACGGATGACAATGTTCGATTCCTTTGCCAGCATGTCCGTAATCTTTCCTTTTCCTTCGTCGCCCCAGTTGGCGCCTACAATCGCTCTTACCATGTACAATCCTCCTGTCCTTTTCGGATCTGCCCCGGAAAAGCTTCCGGGGAACAGAAAATACCAAGGTTACTATATACGAATTCCGGCGGGAAATCAAGCAATTTTTGCAAATTCCGCCTTTCTTCCTACCGCCGGCTGCCCTCCTACGCTTGCTGCGCCCGGGGGATCACCTTCCGCCGCACCACCAGGTAGCAGACCAGGTGGGTCAGGGCCGTAGCCGTCCAGGAAACCGGGTAGGAAAGGTACAGCACCTCTAGGGTAGGGTCCAGGGCAAACACCGTGTAAATCCAGAGAATCCGCAAGCCGCAGGCCCCCAGGATGGAGACGATCATGGGCATCACCGAATAGCCCAGCCCCCGCAGGGCGCCCACCATGGTATCCATACAGCCGCAGAGGAACTCCTGGGCCACCACATAGCGCAGACGGATCATGCCGTAGCCGATGACCTCCGCCCCGGTGGTATTCCAGATTGGCAGCCGCCGCATTTCCCGCCATAACCACGGAACCGAAGGAGTTGACCGAGGACTGGATCAACACGTTGGACACAGAGAACAGCGCCCCCTGGATGCCTGCCGGCAGGCCGGTGCGCAGAATGGCAAACAGCTTGTTCCGGTAAATCCGCAGGGCCTTCAGCTCCAGCCGATAGCTGCCCTGGGAGCGCATCAGGCTGCGGACAATGAACCCGGCAGAGACGCACTGGGAATGCACCGTAGCCAGGGCCACCCCGTCCACATCCATGCCGCAGACAATGACAAAGAACAGGTTCATGACCACATTCAGGGCGCCGGCCAGCATCAGGAAGTACAGAGGCCGCCGGGTGTCCCCCACCGCCCGCAGCACCGCACTGCCAAAGTTGTACAGCATCACCACCGGCATGCCGGCAAAGTAAATCCGCATGTAGGTGGTGGCCATGTCCAGCACATCGCCCGGAGTGTCCATCAGCTCCAGCATGGGCCGGGACAGGAAAAAGCCGATGAAAATCAGCGCCACGCCGCTGACCAGGCTCAGGGTGATGGCCGTATGTACGGTTTCCCGCACATCCCGGGCCGACTGGGCGCCGAAATGACGGGCCACCTGGATGCTGGTGCCCACAGACAGGCCAATAAACACGTTGACCAGAGGTTCACCCGGGAGCTGGTGGAGCCCACCGCCGCCGGGCCTGCTCACTGGACCAGCGCCCTACCACCACAATGTCCGCCGCGTTGAACAGCAGCTGCAGCACGCCGGAAAGCATCAGCGGCAGGGCAAACTTCAGGATCTTGCCCAGAAGCGGGCCGTTACACATATCAATCTCATAGTTTTTGGATGCCAAGACTGTTCCTCCCTCTCCCCCGGCTGTCAGTTTTCCGCCAGGTGGAACCGTTCCGCCCCCACTCCGCAGATGGGGCAGTGGAAGTCCGCCGGCAAGTTTTCTCCCTCATACACATATCCGCAGACGCTGCAGCCCCAGCGGGACGGCGCTGCCTTTTCCGCGTTCCTGCCGCCCGCAGTTGCCTGTCCGGCGGCCTCCTGGGGCCCGGAGCCGGCGGCCGGTTCCGCAGCCTCCTCCGGTTTCACAGCTTCCTCCGGCTCCACATAGGTAGGAGCGTTTTTGGGGCTTCTGCCCTTGATTACGTTGTGGTAGTAGGCGTAGGTCATGGCAGGGGCGCTGCCCGGGCGGGTTTCCGCCTCCAGCACCTCTCCCAGAAACACCGTGTGGGTGGCGTTTTCCATCCGGTCGATGATCCGGCAGACCACGTAGCCGCAGCCCGCCTGCAACACCGGTACCCCGGCCACCGTCTCATATTCCACCCCCGCAAACTTGTCCGTGTCCCGGCCGGACGAAAAGCCAAAGGTGCCGATGAGGCCGGGATCGCTGTCCTCCGCCAGAATGGTGAAGGCAAACACGCCGCTCTTTTCCATGCAGCGGTTGGTATAGTTGTCATGGTTCATGCTCACCGCCACCGTGGCCGGGGACGAGGTGATCTGCATGATGCTGTTGGCCACGCAGCCGGTGGGCCGGTCCCCATCCAGGGTGGTCACCACATAGACGCCGTAGGACATATTGAAAAACGTTTTCTTGTTCATGAAGCTCCTCCCAGTCTGCTTTGCTGCCTCTCTCCTCCCCGCCGTCTGCCCAAGGGGCCCAGCCCCCGGTCAGTTGGACTTTCTGGTGCGGGTTTCTTCTTTCACCTTGGCGATAAACTCCTCCAGGGTCATGGTCACGTTCTCCCCGGAATCCCGGTAGCGGATGGCCACGGTGCCGTTCTCCGCCTCCTGGGCACCGGTGATGACCATGTACGGCACCTTCTCCATCTGTGCCTCCCGGATCTTGTAGCCGATCTTCTCCGGCCGGTCGTCGTACTCGCAGCGAACACCGCTCTCCCGCAGCTTCCGGTACACCTGCTGGGCATACTCGCTGGTCTTGTCCGAGATGGGCAGCACCTTGGCCTGCACCGGCGCCAACCACACCGGGAACTTGCCGGCATAGTGCTCAATCAAAATGCCGATGAACCGCTCAATGGAGCCGAACACCACCCGGTGGATCATAATGGGACGATGCTTCTCCCCGTCTGCGCCAATGTAGTCTGCCTCAAACCGCATGGGCAGCTGGAAGTCCAGCTGGATGGTGCCGCACTGCCAGGTCCGGCCCAGGGAATCCTCCAGGTGGAAGTCGATCTTGGGGCCGTAGAAGGCGCCGTCCCCCTCGTTGACCACATAGTCCAGGTTCATCTCCTCCAGAGCCTTCCGGAGGCCATTGGTGGCCAGCTCCCACTCCTCATCGCTTCCCATGCTGTCCTCCGGGCGGGTGGACAGCTCCACATGGTACTTGAAGCCGAAGAGGCTGTACACCTCGTCAATGAGGCGCACCACGCCTTTGATCTCATCGGTGATCTGATCCTCGGTCATAAAGATGTGGGCATCGTCCTGGGTGAAGCAGCGGACCCGCATCAGGCCATGGAGGGCCCCGGATTTCTCATGCCGGTGCACCAGTCCCAGTTCTCCCATCCGCAGAGGCAGATCCCGGTAGGAGTGGGGCTGAGATTTGTAGACCAAGAGGCCGCCGGGGCAGTTCATGGGTTTGATGGCAAAATCCGTGTCGTCAATGACCGTGGTGTACATATTCTCTTTGTAGTGATCCCAGTGGCCGGAGGTCTCCCACAGCTTCCGGTTCAGCATCATGGGCGTGGAGATCTCCACATAGTTCTCCCGGGTGTGGACTTCCCGCCAGTAGCCGATGAGGGTGTTCTTCAACACCATGCCCTTGGGCAGGAAGAAGGGGAAGCCCGGTCCCTCGTCCATCATGGTGAACAGGCCCAGTTCTTTTCCCAGTTTCCGGTGGTCCCGCTTCTTGGCCTCCTCGATCCGCTGCAGGTATTCCTCCAACTCCGAGGCCTTGGTGAAGGCGGTGCCGTAGATCCGGGTCAGCATCTTGTTCTTCTCGCTGCCCCGCCAGTAGGCGCCGGCAATGGAGGTGAGCTTGAAAGCCTTCACCGGCTTGGTGCTCATCAAGTGCGGGCCGGCGCACAGGTCCACGAACTCTCCCTGGCGGTAGAAGCTGAGCTCCGCGTCCTCCGGCAGGTCCTCAATCAGCTCCACCTTGTAGGGCTCCTGGCGCTCCTGCATCAGGGCGATGGCCTCCTGCCGGGGCAGGGTAAACCGCTCCAGGGTCAGGTTTTCCTTGACAATCTTCTTCATCTCCGCTTCCAGGGCCGTCAGGTCCTCCGGAGTGAAGGGTTCCTCCCGGTCAAAGTCATAGTAGAAGCCGTCGGCAATGGAGGGGCCGATGGCCAGCTTGGTCTCCGGATACAGCCGCTTCACCGCCTGGGCCAGAATGTGGGAGGTGGTGTGGCGGAAGGCCGCCCGGCCTCCCTCGTCCTCAAAGGTCAGAATGGCCAGCTGGCAGTCCTTGTCCACCAGGGTCCGCAGGTCCACTTCCTCTCCGTCCAACATGCCGGCGCAGGCCTGGCGGGCCAGTCCCTGGCTGATGGATTCGGCAATTTCCAGTACCGTCATGGGTTGGCCGTACTCCCGTACCTCCCCGTTTTTCAGTGTCACTTTCATGTTTTCTCCTCCTGTCTGGTAAGCGCGTGCGGCAACGTTTCCTAATGGAACAAAAAACAGCGCCCTTGGATTCCTTTCGGCCTCCAAGGGTGCTGCGGATTTGCGCACGGTTCCACCTTGATTTTTCACTCGTTTTCCCGGATTTTGTTGGATTTCTCCTCTCCGGTTCCCTTAACGCGGGGCACGGCAGCAGTTGTTTCCTGCGCAGCTCGGGAGTGGTGTTCACCAAAATCCTCCGAAGAAGGCTTTCAGCCGCGGCCTTCTCTCTCTGGCGGATGGAACAATGACTACTGATTCCGTCATCGCTTTTGGATTATAAGAATTTGTATTCCCATCATATTCTTCCGGCGGCGGAATGTCAAGGGGTTTTTCCCGAAAAATCCGCCGGAAGAAGCACTTCGGAGCCTTCCAGGTTTTCCCGCATCCGCTGCAGGCTGTCCAGCACCGTCTCCATCTCCTCTTCCGAAAAACCTTTCCACAGCAAATTGTCCACCTGGCGGAAACCGGCGATCACCAGTTCCGCCTTCTCCCGCCCCGCCGGGGTCAGGGATACCAGGTAGGACCGGCGGCTGTCCGGATTCTTCTCCCGGCAGAGGAGCCCTGCCTCCTCCATCCGGTCCAAGCTCCGGGACATGGTGGCTGCATCCTTCCGGCAAGCATCCGCCAGCTCCCGCTGGGTCATGGGCCCCTTTTGGGCCAGCGTCCGCAGTACCCGGGGCTGTCCTTCCCCCAGGGTCAGGCCAATCTCCAGGAAATAGGGGCGGATCAGCCGCTTCCGGGCCACCTCCAGCTCCAACAACATTTCCCGCACCGCTTCTCTTTTCATCCCATTACTCCTTCCATCGGTATGCCAGGCTGTTTCCGGCATACAGGCGGGGCCTCGTCCGCTTTGGCTCACTCCATCTCAAACTGTCCCGTGTACAACTGGTAATAACGGCCGCCCTTGGCCACCAGCTCCTCATGGTTCCCCTGCTCGATAATCTGCCCCTGCTCCAGCACCAGAATCTTTTCGGAGTTCCGGACCGTGGACAGCCGGTGGGCAATCACAAACACCGTTCTTCCCTCCATAATAGCATCCATTCCCTTTTCAATCAAGCGCTCCGTCCGGGTGTCAATGGAGCTGGTGGCCTCGTCCAGAATCAGCACCGGCGGTCGGGATACCGCTGCCCGGGCAATGGCCAGCAGCTGCCGCTGCCCCTGGGACAGGTTGCTGCCGTCCCCGTAGAGCATGGTATCATACCCCTGGGGCAGGCGGCGGATAAAGGAATCGGCGTTGGCAATCTGCGCCGCCCGGCGCACCTCCTCATCGGTGGCGTCCAGCCGTCCGTAACGGATGTTATCCGCAATGGTGCCGGTAAACAGGTGGGTGTCCTGGATGACCATGGACAGGGACTGGCGCAGATCCTTCTTCCGGATGTCCCGGATGTTGATGCCATCGTAGGTGATCTGCCCGGAGGAAATCTCATAAAACCGGTTGACCAGGTTGATGATGGTGGTCTTGCCGGCGCCGGTGGAGCCCACAAAGGCTATTTTCTGCCCCGGTTCCGCCTCCAGGCTGATGCCCTTTAACACCGTTTTCTCCGGCACGTAGCCAAAAACCACGTTCTCAAACCGCACCAGCCCCTCCAGGGGACGGAAGGTGCCGTCCGGCAGCTTCCAGGCCAAAACCGCTTCCGCCGCGCCCGCCAGGCGGTCTCCCGCCTCCTGCCGGCTTCCAGACGTCTCCCGCAGGCTGCCGTCCATCTCCTGTAGGCTGCCGCCCATCTCCCGCAGGCTGCCGTCCGCCTCCCGGCAGGCCCGGCAGAGGGTCACCTGGCCCGCGTCCTCCTCCGGCGGCTCCTCCATCAGCTCAAAAATCCGTTCCGCTCCGGACAGGGCCGCCAGCAGGAAGTTCACCTGCTGGGTAAACTGGTTCAGAGGCTGGGCGCTCTGGCGCACGTACACCAGATAAGAGGAGAGGCTGCCCAGGTCCAGGCCGCCGGACAGGGCCAGCATACCGCCCACGCAGGCGGATATGGCGTAATTGATGTAGGACAGGCAGACGATGGAGGGAATGGTCATGCCCGAGTAGGTCAGGGCGCCGGTGGACGCCTTCCGCAGGTTCTCATTCCGACGGCAGAACTCCTCAAAATCCGCCTTCTCGTGGTTGAACACCTTCTCCACCTTCTGGCCGGCCACCATCTCCTCCACAAAGCCGTTGATCCGGGCCAACTCCGCCTGCTGGCGCTG
>CAZSAF010000155.1:0-6711 GCA_964604605.1 uncultured Lachnospiraceae bacterium | reverse complement strand
TGAGGATAACAGTTTGTACACCCTCATTTCGCCCATTATAATAAGCAAGGATGGAAATAATGAAATAACCGTTTGTAGAAAAAATGAGCCAAATAGTATGGTCAAATTAATTGTAACAGAGGCCGAATATTCCCTACTTCAAGAAGGTTTCGAGTATGCCTCCATTGTGTATATCGGAAATTTAGAATCTGGCATCTTGCAAAGGGTATGGACATTTTCCGAATGAACAAATATCTCAAACATTTTATAGAAAGCCTTATGCGAAGTAATTCGTAAAAAGGCTTTTCTTTAATTTTGTTTTTTCAAACACAACAGGAGTGGCCTTGCTCTTCCTGTTCCCACCTTCCTTTCCGCTTGTCACGTCCGCATGTATTCTCCCCCCTCACTCCGCATCCGGCAGCTGGGTGATGAGGATATTGCATGTTTTACACAGCATGCTGACTGCCTTTTGCCTGAAAATCCTCCCAATGTTGGTGGCGGTTCCCAGGATCCGTCCGCCATCTCCGCTCCGCAAAACGGACAGTTCATAGGCCGCCTCCTCTCATTCCCCCAAGGACCGCGCAATCTCTGCGGCGCCTCCGTCATCCACCAGCTCCACATCTGCAATCCACTCCGGATCCTCCGCATTGTATTCGATTTTCCAGCGGGTCACACACTCCTGCGTGTCTCCCTCCCCATTGGAGATCCGGATGGCGGCATGAAAATACTGCGCTCCAGACTCCGGATCCTCCGCCTCCAGTTCCGCCATAGTAATGGTTACTCCATGGGTGGCCGCCAGAGAATGGAATTCCAGCCGGCCATAACAATGCTCCATGAAGTATGCAAAGTCGTCTTTTCGGAAAAGAGCTCCCACTGCCACACCCCAGCGCTCTTTCTCCTCCCCAAAGGCGGCGGACGCTTCTTCCGGATCCTGTCCAGGGCTCTCCTCCAATGAGAAATATTGGGGTTCCGTGGGCATCAGTTCTTCGTTGGGACAATCCAGTATCGCCCGCAAAAGTGTTTCCACCGCCTTTGGATACCCTCTCACCTCCGGTTCTGCCGTCTGTGTCTCACTCTCCTGGGTTGTCTCCGTCTCCGGAGTGGGATTTCCATCGGAATGGCAGGATACGGCCCCCGCCAGGCAGGCAACTGCCAGCACCACCGGCATCCATTGATATTTTCTTTTGCGGATCATAAAATTCCCCCCTCCGTTCCGCCGCTGTGCGGCCGCAATGGTATGCTTCAGCAGAACAGAAACCCCCGGAACGCCTCCCTCCAAGGCGCTCCGGGGGTTTTCCCATTTTCACTATGTTATGCTCCTGCACCCGCCGGAACCAGTGCCGGCCCGCGCTTATGCCTCTGCGATTCCCGCCTGCTTCAGCAGCTCCGGCACCTTGGACTCCCAGCCCAGTGCCATAATGTGGATGCCCTGGCAGTAAGGGCGGCACTCCTTGATGATCCGGGCGGCAATCTCCACGCCGGTGATGCCAGCCTTGGCCTTCTCCTTGTCCGCCGCCAGCTCCGCAATCATCTCATCCGGCACATGGATGCCGGCCACGTTGTTGTTCATAAACTTGGCCATTCCCGCCGACTTGGGGATGATGATACCCACCTGCACCGGCTTTCCAAACTGTTTGGCCTTCTCCATAAAGCGGATGAATTTCTCCGGCTCAAAGACCGCCTGGGTCTGAAAATAGTCCGCGCCGGCCCGGACCTTCCGCTCCATTTTGGCCAGCTGGGCGTCTACCGAATCACTGCAGGGGGATACCACCGCGCCCTTGGCAAACTTGGGCGGCTCGCCCACCAGCGGATTTCCGCCCAGATCCTCGCCGGCCTCCAGCCGGGTCACCGCATGGATCAGGGAGACGGAATCCAGGTCAAACACCGGCTTGGCCTGGGGATGGTCCCCCAGCTTGGTGTGGTCACCGGTGAGAAGCAGCAGGTTCTCAATGCCGAACATGGCGGCGCTCAAAAGATCCGACTGCAGGGCAATCCGGTTCCGGTCCCGGCAGGTCAGCTGGTAGATGGGGGTCATCCCCTGATCCTGCAGGGCCTTGCTCATAGCCAGGGATCCCAGGCGCATCACCGAGGACTGGTTATCCGTCACGTTCACCGCCGCCACACCGTTCAGATATTTCTTGGCGTCCTCCAGCAGATGCTCCTCATGAAATCCCTTGGGCGGCCCTACCTCTGCGGAAACAACAAATTCACCACGCTCAAACAGCTCCGTAATTTTCATGATATATGGCTCCTAATTCTAAATTTTTACCGTCAAACTTCCTCGTCCGTTGCAAAATTCCGCACCTGGGCAGGGCCCTGGAGGGCGTCCAGCCGGCCCAGCTGCTTCAGCCGCCGGTAGATCCGCTCCCAGCCGCACTCCATATCCCCGTCCACCTCGCACATGCCGTTCTTGGCGCCACCGCACTGGCCGTTGACCAGACTCTTGGAGCAGGCGGTGATGGGACAGATGCCGCCGGTCAGGTTCAGCCAGCACTCGCCGCACTGGTCGCAGGCGTACTCCAGAGGCGTTACCCCCTGGAAGCCCGGTAGCGGATAGGTATCGCAGCCGGCATATACCGGCTTTTCCTCCAGCTCTGCCGCCAGGGTCTGCACGCCCACGCCGCAGGAAAACACCAGCACCGCGTCCGCCGCCTGTATCTCCTCCTGATGGCCGGCCAGGCGCAGCTTCAGGTTTTCCGGGTTGCAGATATAATCGGTGGTCAAAATGCCGGTGACCTTTCCGGCCTGCTCCCACTCCTTCTGCAGCGCTGCCGCCTCTTGTTCCGGGAAATGTACTTCCTTACATCCCAGGCAGTTGATGACAAAAACCTTCTTCCCCTCCGTCAGCGCCGCAAGGGTTTCTTTGGATTTTAATTCGGTAATCAACATCTCACTTCATCCCCCTTACTGCTTTCTTTCCGGCCTGGATCTTGCTGACCAGCGGGATCTTGGAGGAACAGATATACTCACAACACCGGCACTCAATGCAGTCCATGACGTTCTTTTCCTTCATGCCCTGCCAGTTTTCCTCATCCGCAAATTTCCCAAAATACAGGGGAGAAAGCTCCATGGGACACACATCCGCGCAGCGGCCACACTTGATACAGGGCTGCTCCGCCGTGTGGTCCGCGTCCACCACAATGATCCCGTTGGAGCCCTTCATAATGGGCACGTCCGTGCGGGAAAGCACAAAGCCCATCATGGGGCCGCCGGCCTTGATGGTCACATCCTTCCCGGTAATGCCGCCGCAGTAGTCAATGAGATCCTGGGTATTGGTGCCAATTTTTACAATGTAGTTGCCCGGGTTCTTCAGCCGTTCCCCGGTCACCGTAACCACCCGCTCCACCAGGGGCATGCCCGTCTGGATAGCGTCCGAGATGGCCTTGGTGGTGCTGATGTTGCTGACCACGCAGCCCACATCCGCCGGCAGGCCGCCCTGGGGCACCTGTCTGCCCAGCACCCGCTTGATCAGCATTTTCTCCGCGCCCTGGGGGTACTTGGTTTTCACCGGCACCACATCAATATTTTCGATGGCCGCCACCTTCTCCTGCATCCGCGCAATGGCATCCGGCTTGTTGTCCTCTATGACAATCAGGCCCTTCTCCGCGCCCACAGCTTCCAAAATAACCTGGAGACCAAATACAATGTCATCCGGATACTCCAGCAGCACTCGGTGGTCCGCCGTCAGCAGCGGCTCGCACTCGCAGCCGTTGACCAGGATGGTATCCACCGGCTTGGCCGGCTTCAGCTTCACGGACGTGGGAAAGCCGGCGCCGCCCATGCCCACAATGCCTGCCTCCTGGATGATGTCCACAATCTCCTCCGGAGCCAGCTCCGCCAGAGGCTTGTGGGGCTTCACCGACTCGTCCAGGGTGTTCTTGCCATTGGAACAGATCACCACCGAAAGGCACTCGCCCCGGGTGGCATGTCCCCGGTTTTCAATGGCCACCACCGTTCCGCTGACGCTGGAATGGACGTTACCGCTGATAAAGGCCGCCGTCTCGCCGATCTTCTGGCCTACCTTCACGGTATCGCCCACCTGTACCACCGGATTGGCCGGGGCCCCCGCGTGCATGGACAGCGGGATTACCACCTCCGCCGGATCCGGAAACCGCTTCAGCGCCAGATGCTCCGTAAACTCCTTCCGCTCCGTGGGATGTACGCCGCCGTAGTAGCCCTCCAGCCGGTTCTCCCGGACGGACTTGACGTATTCCGTTATGAACTTATGGTTGACCTTAGAATAATCCCGCAGCTGCACCGGCTGGTTTAAAAATTCCTCCAGGCGCCCCTGCTTTTCCAGCCGCCGGTAGATTTTCTCCCAGGCGCAGTCCTTTTCACCGTCCACCTCGCACTTGCCGTTCTTGGCGCCGCCGCACTGGCCGTTGACCAGGCTCTTGGAGCAATCCACAATGGGACATACGCCGCCGGTGACGTTCAGATAGCACTGGGCGCAGGCATCGCACTTCCGCTCCGTCAGCGCCATGCCGTGGAACCCCCGGTAGTTTAGGGAATTGGTGGCCGCATACACCGGCTTCCCGGCCAGGTCCGCCACGGACTGAATGCCCAGGCCGCAGGAAATGACCAGCACATGCTCCGTTCCCTCCGGGATTGCATCCTGCAGCTTCTTCTCCGTCTGCATTTTGTTGCACAAAAAATCCACCCGGATACTGCCGGTGACGGTTTTCCCCTTTTCTGCCGCCAGCTTCTCCAGCTGCGCGCATTCCGGTTCGTCAATGGTTTCAAATTCTTTAAAGCATTTGTTGCAGGCAATCAGGAACAGGTTGTCCTTATCCGCCAGCAAGGACTCCAGCTCTTCCTTTTCCTTCAGCCTGTACTTGGTATAATCTTCCAACTCCTCACCTTCCTTGTTAAGATTGATGTGGCGCGGTTAATCGTTCTCTTTAAACATAACATATTTCTGTTAAAATATCTAGTTAAATGCAGATTTTTTCACGGGTTCCGCTGTTTTTTTCACGATATTGCTCCGAAGGGCCGTTTTTCTTCCCTGTTTTATGCTGTTCCATTTCCATACCGGGAAAAAGGGCGCAGACCCCTCCTGGGAATCCACGCCCTTTTCCGGCAAATTTGTTTTGTTTTGGAAGCACGTTGCTGACCGGATCAAACGTCAGGCCCACACCTGGGCCCGGTTCTGAAGCAGGCAGCCGATTCCGTGAAACACCGCTGCCAGCACCAGCAAAGTGGCCATGGTGGAACCGTATGAACCGAACAGGAGCTGGGGCACCTTCCCCAGAAATGGATTGCCCGAGGTGCCAATCAAAAACGCCGGCAGCCCGCCAAAGAACAGCACCGGCACGCCCACTGCCAGCAGAACCGTCATCTTCCGTCCGCCCCGGTAGCTGAGCACTCCCAAAAGATAACCAAAACCAATCAGGAACAGGTAAACCGCCAGCAGCAGCGCCCAGTTGGCCAGAAAGCCCGCCACCCCCTCCGCCTGCGGCAGCATGTCGGTGACAAGGGATTCATAGTGCATCCCCGGCTTGGCCGATAACGCTGCAGACAATACCCGGGAAAGCACCGTGTCCACCGCGGACATGAGCAGGCAGAACAGGCCGTAAGCCAGGCAGTGCGTCTGGAAGACAGCGCTTCGGCCCACGCCGCTCTGAATCAAAAACAAAAAGTCATCCCGGAAGGAGCAGCATCCAATGACAAGGAGGAAAATCATGGTGGCCATCTCCAGACCGCTGACGCCCGCCTCCTCGGTGTTCCAGCTCAAGGCCACTACCACAATGGTGGCAGCCAACACAATCAGATAAAATACGATCACAGGCTTTTTCAAGGAACCCAGCTGAAAGTAAAATGCGCCTTTTTTCTTCATCTTTCCTCTTCCTCCTCTGTCAGACGGATAAACAGCTTCTGCAGATCCAGCGGAGAGACTTCCAGCCCCTCCGGCGCCGGGGCCGGTTCTCCCCAGAAATAGGCAGCCTTCAGTCCACCCAAGCGCTCCTCCCCAATCAGCGGACGCCCTTCTTTGTAGCGGTCCACATCCGCTGCTTTTCCGGAGACCGTGTAGCCCTGGTCCAGCAGCTCCTCCCGGGAACCGTTGTAGAGCACCTGGCCCCGCCGGAGCAGGATCACATTTTCCACCAGCCCTGCCAGTTCATCGATCAGATGGGTGGAGATCACCGCTGTAAAGGGATGCTCCGCATATTTTTCCAGCAGCACCCAGTAGAACAGTTCCCGGTGGTTGGCGTCCAGCCCCAGAACCGGTTCATCAATAAATTTTAGTCCTTCCCCTTCAACCCACGAAAATGCGTGGTTTAACAGAATACAAAAATGTGTTTTGTGTTCCTTCCCAATAATGAAAGAGAGCACGGTTATAACACATGCTCTCTTTTCCATTTTCTCCTTTCCAATCAGTATGTACGGTATCAATTTACAGGTTTTGCAACAGATTCATATTCTTACGGTCCAATGCTTTTTGCAGCTGTCTGTTCTCCTTCTTCAATCTTTCGATTTTCTGTTCCAAATCCATAACACGCTCTTGCAACAATAAGATTTCCTTGTTTAAAGCCAAGTCCATAACGCCTCTACGCAAATCCGGCATCCCCGCCTGCTGTTCCCTGGCTTTATCCAATTCTCTGCGAACCTCCAGATTCTTATAAAAAAATCCCCTTGATAAACCAGTCTTCTCCATCAATTTTGGAATTGAAATCTTGTCACCCTCCTCCAGCATATTCCAAATAGCGTCTTTAGCACTTTCCATTTTTCTTT
>CAZSAF010000154.1:0-6716 GCA_964604605.1 uncultured Lachnospiraceae bacterium | reverse complement strand
GGAGCAGATCGGCCGGCTGCTGCAGGAGACGGTGCCGGCGGCCATTGTGCCGGGCGTGATCGTTCTGCTGGCGGCGGCGCTGAGCTTCTTCTCCAGCACCACTTCCACGGTGATGCCCCTGATGTACCCGCTGGTGCCCCAGCTGGCGGCGATGGGGCTGAGCCCGGTGGCTCTTTACAGCTGCATTTTCCTGGGAGGGCTTTCAACGGATGTCTCTCCGTTTTCCACCGGCGGCGCTCTGGCCATTGCCGGATGCCCGGATCCGGGGATCAAGGATCAGCTGGCTTCCCGGATGATCAGATGTTCCCTGGTGATCCCGTTCCTGGTGATGGCGGCGGCACAGCTGGGCTTGTTTAACCTGGTCGGCTGACCGGAAACAAGGACCCAAAAAGAGAAATGAAAAGAGAGAGGAGTAACATTCCTATGGCAGAAACAGAAAAAAGAGGAAAAATTAAGCTAAAAGACATTTTTAATCGGAACCTGATCCTGATCATTCTGGTGCAGATGCTCAGCGACTGCTCCATCAACTGGGCCAACTCGTTTATCAACGTAGGGGCCACGGCGGCAGGCGTCAGCGTAGGCGCTATTGGAATCGGCGCTTCCGTCTATACCATTGTAGCCCTCATCGGCCGGATGCCGACGGGCACCATGGCGGACTCGGACAAAAAGCGGATTGCCTTAATTGGCGCCATTGCCATCCGTACGGCCCTGCTCTTCCTGCTGGGCACCTTTGGCACCATGGGAGATGTGAACTTTATTATCGCCCGGGGCCTGTACGGGCTGGGCTGGTGCCTGGTGGGCATTATTCTTCCCGCTATTGTGGCCATGCTCATTGACAAGAAGGTTATGGGTACCACCTACGCATTCCTGACCGTAGCCCAAAATCTGGCAAAGAACTATGCCAGGGCCGGCGGCGTTAAGGTGTATGATTCCTTCGGCATGATCCCTGCCCTGCTGGTGGCGGTGGCCTTTGCGGTGGGGGCCATCATCCTGATCCTGTTTATTGACTTTAAGGATGAGAAATTCCTGCAGGCTACTTCCAAGAAGAAAAAGACAGGCCTGAAGGCCCTGAGCTTGAAATATGTGCCAGTTTGCTTTATGATGAGTCTGGTGGTACTGGGCTGGTCCGCCCATAACCAGTACAACAATGTAATTGCTACGGAGCGGGGCGTGGATATTGCCTCTATTCTGTTGATTACCGGAACGGTGGCATCTTTCGTAGGATTTATCACCAACACCCTCTGCGACTTTATTCATCCCAAGTTTGTGCTGTTCTTCCTGTATGTGTGCCTGGGCGTTGGGATTCTGCTCACTGGCCATGCCTACACCTACAATTCCTTCCTGGCCGCGGAGCTGCTGTGCACCATTGGCGCCTCCTACAGCAAGATCATCAGTATCTTCCTGTTCAAGAACTGTGATCCCACGGAAAAAGGAAGCGTACATGCCACCAACTATTTTGCCACAGATATTCTGAGCATGATTGCCGGCGCAGCCTTGGGAGCCATCCTGGGCAGCATGGGCTATCAGAGCGGTTACAACGTGATTGGCATTTTCACCCTGGCAGTGGCCGTGATCTTCATCCTGTTCGGCAGTCGGCTGATGCACATGGGCGGTAAAGAAAAGCAAGAAGAAGGAGCATAATCTATGAGCGAGAACAAAAGAAATTCCCTTCCGGGAAAATACGAAGGATTTACCGAGCCGCAGTACGCGGGATTCACCATTGAATCCCGCTATGCGGAGGGTTTTGACGGGACCAAGTTGGGCCTGGACCTGGTGTTCCCCACCACGGCGGATGGCAAAAAGGCGGAGGGGAAGTTCCCGGTGATCCTGCTGATCACCCGGGGCGGCCGCATGAAAAAATCCCCCAAGCGCAACGGCATGGATCTGATTGAGCGCTGCGTGCCCTACGGCTACGTGGGGGCGGTGCTGGAGAACCGGGGCGCCGGCGTGTCCTACGGCACTCAGGACAGCTTTGCCAGCATTGAGAACCGGAAGGATGTGAACACGATCATCGACTGGATGATCGCCCAGGACTGGAGCGACGGCCAGGTGGCCACCATCGGCGGCTCCAACCGGGGCCTGATCCAGTTTGCCACGGCAGTGGCCAAGCCGGAGCCCAGCAAGGGCTTAAAGGGCATCACCCCCATTGTGTGCGACCCGGATTTCTATTACCAGGATTACCCCAACGGCGTCTCTGCCATCCCCATGCACCTGGTGAAGAACGTGTCCGGCAGCGATATCAGCGAGAAGCAGAAGACCAAAGAGGAATTCCTGGCCGGGGATCAGGTGGAGCCGGTGGACGAGGATCCGGACGGCACCATGGCTTACAAGGCCTACCTGACCGGCCAGTACGGCAAGAACAAGCGGTTCATGGAGTCCCTGTTCCAGGAGCACATGTGCCGGGACGATGAGAACCCCAACTTTGTAGGGGAGAAGACCAACATCACCATCCCCCCCATCACGGACATTGACGTGTTCAAGAAGACAGACATCCGGGTCCACCAGTTCGCGGGCCTGTGCGAGTCCGGCACCTTCGGCCAGATGGTGGCCACCAAGGAGTGGGGCGGCAGTATTGTGCTGGGTCCCTGGACCCACCGGCAGTGCACCCGGACCACGGAGAACGTCACCTACCCGGAAGGCCCCTTTGACATGCTGGAGGAGCACCACAAATGGATGGACAACCTGCTCAAGGGCGTGGACAACGGCTTTGACAAGCGTCCCCCTTACGTTTACTACACGATCGGCGCCGAGGAGGGCAAGCGGTGGCGCTTTGCCGACAAATGGCCTCTGTCCACGGAGCGGCGGACGAAATTCTACCTGACCCCGGACAAGTCCGGCACCTGCGATTCCCAGAACGACGGCTCTCTCTCCCTGGAGAAGCCGGCGGAAACCCAGACCACGGATTACAAGGTGCGCACGGACATCTCTCTCTTTGACAACGGGGAGGGCAGCACCTTTGAGCGGATGGTCCTGACCTGGGACGGGGATATGACCGAGGGCGTGGACAAGAAGGGCCTGACCTTCACCACCCTGCCCCTGTACGGCCGCTACAACAATGAGATGGCCGGGAACGTCTCCGTGGATCTGTGGGTCACCTGCGACCAGCCGGACGCGGACTTTGTGGTCTACCTGGAGGAAGTGGAAAAGAGCGGCGCTTCCCGGTATGTGTCCATGGGCATGCTGCGGGCTTCCCACCGGATCAGCGCGCCCCGGAAAGCCTGGGAGGAGATGGGGGCCACCTACCACCCCTGCCTGCGGGCGGACCAGGAGCGGTGCCTGGCGGAGGGCATGAAGGAGCCGGTGCACCTGCAGTTTGCGGTGGAGACCATCACCCGGCACTTTGCCAAGGGCAGCCGGCTGCGGTTTACCATCACCTGCGCCAACACCAAGGCCTTCCAGCATCCTTACGATGAGGCGAACCTGCCCACCATCACCCTGTACCAGGGCGGTGACCACGCCTCTTCCATCACCGTGCCCTTTATTGAGCACGAGGAGAACGTGTACAACGGGACGGTGAAAACCGAGGGCTATGAGGGCCCCGGCACACTGTACTTCTTCCCGGACAATGTGTACCTGTACTACAACGGGAGCTGGAAGAAGATGGCGGCGGATTCCCCGGAGGCCCGGTATGAGATGAAGGACGGGGAGGCGGTGTTCGGCGCCGGGTTCTCCTTCCGGATGGAGGGACGTCCCCTGGAGGACGGCGTGATCTGTGATTACCAGGGCGGGGATCCCTTTATCCTGCCGCTGCCCTACCGGCGGCGTCAGGTGGTGGACATGGTGCCCATTGCCCCCCACAGCCGCCTGCTGTTCCTGCCGGCGGTGAAGACCCTGTATGTGGAGGAGTACCGGATGGACAGCGGGGACGCCAAGGCGCCGGCGGTGTTGTACATGCACGGCTACAGCAGCAGCCCGTCCAGCCTGGACAACATCCAGCTGGAGCTGCTGCAGAGGGGCTACGCGGTGATCGGTGTGGATATGCGCAATTATCCGCCCAACTGCTTCCCGGACTATGTGTATGACATGAAGGGCTGCATCCGGTACATCCGGGCCCACGCGGCGGAGCTGAAGGTGGATCCGGACCGGCTGGGCTGCAGCGGCCAGTCCCTGGGCGGCAACGCTACCCTGGTGGCGGCGGCCTCTGCCAGTGAGCCGGAGATGGAAGGCACCGTGGGCGGCAACCTGGATGTGTCCAGCCGCCTGCAGGCGGTGACCGTGGGCTATGGCTGGTCGGATATTTTCCAGATGGGACCGGATCTGATGGACGAGTACAAGGACTTTCCGGAGGAGGTCCGCCAGATGAAGTTTGACAACAGCGACGGCCCCAAGGCCCCCCTGGGTGAGGTCATTGGCTTCACCGGCGAGGGCAAGGGCATCAAGGCACTGCGGGATTACGTTGAGCAGGGCAAAGAAGGTTCCGACTCCTACATGGATCAGATGGTGGCCAAGGCCAAGGCGGCCAGCCCGGTGAACCACATCGGCCCGGACTTCCCGCCCACCGCCCTGTTCGGCGGCCTAGGCATGGTGCGGGTGGACATCCCCTACGGCCAGTCCCTGCGAACCTTTGAGGCCTGCAGCCGCTATGGCGCCGACTGCTTCCAGTTCACCAACACCAACGGCGAGTACGGCAGAAGCCAGCCGGTGGTCATGGGGATCTGCCAGTTCTTTGATGTGTATTTGAAGGGGGAACTGCCCTACCACAAGACGGTGGCGGTGCCCGGCAGCACCACCGTGGTGGAGGATTACCGGGACCGGCAGTTTGGCTACGCTCCCTTTGTGAAGAGGGATGAGGCCATCTACGTGGCGGCGGAGTACCTGGAGCGGTTCATGGGCAGCAAGCTGGAGAAGGAGACGGTGTCCCTGGATGGACGGGATTATGTGAACACCGGCGACCTGGCGGAGACGGAGATCGGCTACAAGTACTATCCGGACAAGGATATGTGCGTGCTGGTGCCGGCTCAGGTGTGGCTGATCAACAAGCCCAAGAGCCGTACCTATTAAACCGGATCTTCCTTACCGGTTTGTTTCATAAAGTATGCTACAAAGCGAAACGCACTGATACGCATGTACCAGTGCGTTTCGCTTTGTAGAGGCGGCAGTGGAATGGAAACGGCCTGGATTTTGAGAAAATTTCCGGGAAAAATCGCTGAAATGAGCCGTTTGCGGGAAGGGGACGCAGATTGACAAAAAATGGCACGAAATTTGCTGTATATAATAACGGAGTATCACGTAACAGGAAAAAGATATGAGAGGAAGGAGAAAGGAGGAAAAGGTTCGGGAGACTCCAACAAAAGGTAAGAAGAGAGAGGAGCTTTTTATGGAAAATACCAAAGGAAAAATCCATTTGAAAGACATTTTCAGCCGGAACCTGCTTTTGATTCTGCTGATTCAGACCTTCAGTGATTGTTCCCTGAGCTGGGCCAATTCCTTCATCAACATGGGTGCCACAGCGGCAGGCATCAGCGTAGCCGCCGTGGGCGTTGCCTCTTCCGTTTACTCCATTGTGGCGCTGATCGGCCGGATGCCTGCAGGTGCCCTGGCGGACTCGGAGAAAAAACGGATTGCCCTTATCGGCGCCATTGCGGTGCGGACCATTCTGATTCTGTTCCTGGGTACCTTTGGCATGAACGGGGACATGAACTTTATTGTGGCCCGGGGCCTGTACGGCCTTGGCTGGTGCCTGGTGGGCATCATCCTTCCGGCCATTGTGGCCATGCTGGTGGATAAAAAGGTGTTTGGTACCACCTATGCCTTCCTGGGCATTGTGCAGGATCTGGCCCAGAACTATTCCAAGGCCGGCGGCGTGAAAATGTACCAGACCTTCGGCATGGTTCCCGCCCTGCTGGTGGCGGCGGGCTTTGCGGTGGTGGCCATCCTGCTGACCCTGCTCCTGGATATGAACGATGAGAAGTTCCGCCTGGCAACGCCCAAAAAGAAGAGGGGCGGCGGACTGAAGGCTCTGAACCTGAAATATGTGCCGGTATGTCTGATGCTCAGCGGAGTGGTGCTGGGCTGGTCCGCCCACAACCAGTTCAACAACGTTATCGCGGAGGAGCGGGGCATTGACATCGCCTCCATCCTGGTGATCACCGGAACCGTGGCGGCGTTTGTGAAGGTTGTGGCCAGCATCCTGTGCGACTTTATCCATCCCAAGTTTGTGCTGTTCTTCCTGTATGTGTGCCTGGGCGCCGGCATTCTGGTCACTGGCCACGCCTACACCTACGGAACCTTCCTGGTGGCGGAGCTGCTCTGCACCATCGGCAGAAGCTACAGCCGGATCATCAGTATCTTCCTGTTTAAGAACTGCGATCCCACGGAAAAGGGAAGCGTGCACGCCACCAACTATTTCTGCACCGATATTCTGAGCATGATCGTCGGCGCGGTGCTGGGTGTCATCCTGGGCAACCTGGGATACCAGAGTGGCTACGATGTCATCGGCTTCTTTACCCTGGCCGTGGCGGTGGTCTTCATCCTGTTCGGCAGCAAACTGATGCAGCTGGGCGGAAAGAAGGAAGGCGAGGAAGCCAACGCCTAAGAGGCCATCGGCAGAGCGGGAAGCTTGAGAAAACAGAAAGGGCTGCTGTCCGGGATTCCGGTACAGCAGCCTTCTTTTTGTGAGATCAGCCCGGCAAGCCGGTGGGGGCCCCTTCCGGGGCCCGTCTTTTTATCCCCGCTTTACCGTGAACATCTGGTAGGCCGGGAAGTCCTGGTACACC
>CAZSAF010000153.1:0-6754 GCA_964604605.1 uncultured Lachnospiraceae bacterium | reverse complement strand
TCCCGGGATCGTTTTCGCCGGGAATCCGTTGTCCGGGAAGTCTTTTTCCGCCGGGATCTTCCCCGGCTCCGGGATTCCCGCTGAGGCTCCTCCGCTGGTTCCTCCTCCCAGTTTCCGGGCTCCTCCCAATCCTCCTGGTTGTCCCATTCCTCCGGTTCGTCCCAGTCTTCCTGCTCGTCCCAGTCTTCCTGTTCGTCCCACTCCTCCGGGTTTTCCCAGTCGTCCTCCCAGACCCAGGAAGCTTCCTCTTCCCATTCTTCCTCCCGGGAGTCTTTCCGCCGCTTCGCAAAGTGGGTGTCCGGCTCCGCAGCTTCCAAATCCTGCACCGGCTCCCACAACAAATCTTCTCTATCTTTAGGATATTTGGTGGCCATCTTCCGCACCTCCTGCTCTCTTTTCCATTCTATGTGTGAGAATTGTACCACGAAATCCCCCTCCCAGGCAACGGACTCATAAAATCTTAATAAAAACGTAAAAACACGGAAAGCCCTGTACTCAACTTCTTCCGAGGGCTTCCCGCGTTCAAAAAGGGGAGGATAAGTATTTATCTTTTCTCTTTGGTCTGATTGTAGTATTGCCGGAAAATTTCCTTCTATACATATTTCCGAAAAAAAGAAAAATTTTTTCGGCGGTTCACATCCGGCAGTACATCCGCTATAATAGACAGGAGCGTTCCGGAGCAATCCGGCAATATCTCGCAAGCGTCGGAGGAGGGAAACATGGAAATGGAAGCCTATATCGGTTTTGCCCAGGTGTACGATACCTTTATGAACAACGTGCCCTACCATCAGTGGGCCGACTATCTGGAAGCACTGCTGCGGGAGCACGGGGTGTCCCAGGGGCTGCTCCTGGAGCTGGGCTGCGGCACCGGTACCATGACCGAGGAGATGGCCTCCCGGGGGTACGACCTGATCGGTGTGGACCGTTCCGAGGACATGCTTTCGGAGGCCCTGGAAAAGAAATGGGACTCCGGCCACGATATCCTCTATCTCTGCCAGGACATGCGCTCCTTTGAGCTGTACGGAACCGTAGCCGCGGTGTACTGTGTCTGCGATTCCCTCAATTACCTGACCACCCAGGAAGATCTGGTACAGATGTTCCGGCTGGTCAACAACTATCTGGACCCCGGCGGCCTCTTCCTCTTTGACTGCAACACGGCAGCGGAATACCGCAGCCCTCTGCGCCGGGCGCCCATTGTGGAGACCCAGGAAGGGGATACCATGATCTGGGAAAATTTCTGGGATGAGGATTCCCGTGAGAACGAACACCGCCTGACCCTGTTCCTCCAGGAGGAGGACGGCCGCTACCGGAAAGAAGAAGAAACCCACATCCAAAAGGCCTGGGAGCCGTCCCAGATCCGGGAAGCCCTCCGGGAGTCCGGACTGGAATTTGTGGCGGAATACGAGGCATTTACCCGCCAGGAACCGGACGCCGGTTCCTGCCGGATTTACTTTATTGCAAGGGAGAATGGAAAATGAACGATTACATGATTCGCGCCACCGCCGGTAAGGGAAAGATCCGTGCGTTTGCCGCCACCACCCGGGACCTGGTGGAGGAGGCACGCCAACGCCATGACACCAGCCCGGTGGTCACCGCCGCCCTGGGCCGCCTGCTCACCGCCGGCGTCATGATGGGCAGCATGATGAAGGGGGACAAGGATACGGTCACCTTAAAGGTGGAGGGGGACGGCCCGGTGAAAGCCCTGACTGTCACAGCCGATTTCCAGGGAAATGTCAAGGGCTTTCCGGCGGTCCCCCAGGTACTGCTCCACGCCAACGCCCAGGGGAAGCTGGACGTGGCCGGAGCAGTGGGGATCGGCGTACTCACGGTGATCAAGGATCTGGGGCTCCGGGAGCCTTACGTGGGGACCAGCATGCTGACCACCAGCGAGATTGCGGAGGATCTGACCTACTACTTTGCCACCTCGGAGCAGGTTCCCTCTTCGGTGGCCCTGGGGGTTTTGATGGAGAAAAACAACACGGTCCGGCAGGCCGGCGGCTTTATCCTCCAGCTGATGCCGGATGTGGATGACGAAACCATCACCCGCCTGGAGCAGAAGATCGGCTCCATCACCTCCATCACCTCCATGCTGGACAAGGGGATGACGCCGGAGCAGATTCTGGAGTATGTACTGGGGGATTTCGGCCTGGAAATCCTGGACCGGATGCCGGTCCGGTTTTTCTGCGGATGCAACAAGGAAAAGGTGCGGAGCGCCATTGTCACCCTGGGGAAAAAAGATCTGGAGGAGCTGGCCTCTAAAAAAGAGGCGGTGGAAGTACACTGTGATTTCTGCAATACCAGCTATTGGTTCCAGCCGGAAGAGCTGGAAGAAATTTTGCAGCAGGCATAACCGGCAAGACATCCGGTACAAAAAACGGGGACCATCTGCCCAATGGTTCCCGTTTTCTCTAGTCCAGCCGCTGCAGCAGGCAGGCTTTTTCTTCCTCCGGATTTTTTTCCGGTCCTGTTTTCCGGTAAGATAGTGGAGCAGCTCCGCCCATTGATCCGCTGAGTAATCCGAACCGTTCAGCTTTTCCACCGATATGCGCAGAGTATGAGACGGCAGCTTCGGCTGGTCGGAAATATAGGTATTGGCTTCTAAAAGGAGAGCTACAGCTCCATACCCATCCGCAGAATCCGGAACATCCGCCGGGCTGCCTGGCCGTACAGCTCCTCCGCCCGGCCCAGTGCCTCCTTCAGCGGCATGGGGCCGTCCACCGTGGTCATCATGGCGGTGACGCCGTGCTCGTACAGCTGATCGGCCCCTTCCCCCAGGCCGCCGGACAGCACCAGCACCGGAATGCCCTTCTCCCGGCACCGGTGGCCAATGCCGCTGACCACCTTGCCAAAAGCAGACTGCCAGTCGGTCCGGCCCTCCCCGGTGATGACGGCGGACACCCCTTCCAGCCGTTGGTCAAAGCCGATCCAGTCCAGCACCGTCTCAATGCCGGAGCGCATCTCCGCCCCCAGCACCAGGCACAGGGCTGCCCCCAGGCCGCCGGCGGCACCGGATCCGGGGATCTCGTTGGGGTCTGAGCCAAACTGGCGGATCAGGATCTGGCGGTAATTTTCCATTCCCCTCTCCAGCTGCTCCGCCATCTTGGGCGTGGCGCCTTTCTGCCGCCCAAAGGTATGGGTGGCGCCGTCCGGGCCGGTAAGGGGATTGGTCACGTCGCACATCACCGTAATGTGGGCGTCCCGGATCTTCGGGTTCAGCCCGCTGACGTCCAGCTGCCGCAGCCGCTCCAGATCCTCCCCCCGTCCGGGAAGCTCCTGTCCGTCCGCATCCAGCAGGCGGACCCCCAGGGCACGCAGGCAGCCCAGGCCGCCGTCGTTGGTGGCGCTGCCGCCAATGGCCACCGCCAGCTCCCGGCAGCCATCCTCCAGGGCCGCCGCAATCAGCTGTCCGGTGCCGAAGGAGGACGCCCGCAGGGGGTTTTTCTCCTTCTCGGATAAGAGAGGCAGCCCGGAGGCGGAGGCCATCTCCAGAATGCCTCTTCCCCCTTCCAGCCGGCCGTAGCAGGCGGAAACCGGGGTACCCAGGGGCCCTTCCGCCTCCACCGGCACCCGCTCTCCCCGGAGGGCCTGGATCACCGCGTCTGTGGTTCCTTCCCCGCCGTCCGCCACCTGCAGGCTGTCCCACTGGCAATCGGGAAAAATCTCTTTTGCCGCTTCCCCCAAAAGCTCCGCCGTCCGGGCAGAGGAAAGGGTCCCCTTAAACGAATCCGACGCAAACAAAAATTTCATAATCATGCCTCCCTTATTTCTGTGCCACAAACACGATGGAGGAAGCGGTGGCCAGCACCCGCTTCCGGTTTTCCCCCTGCCAGATCTCCGCCGTCACATAGGCCATGGTCCTGCCGCAGCCGTTGACCTGGACCTCCACCTCCACCGGCACCCCAATCCGCACCGGGCGGATATAGGAAACCTGCAGATTCACCGTAGGGGAATCGCCAATCCCTGCCATGCCCCGGACCGCCGAACACATGGCATTGTCAAAGATGGCGGCAATCATGCCGCCGTGCATACCGCCGGCCGGATTCCGCATCCAGGGCTCGCTGGGGTACGTCATCCGAATTTTTCCCGCCGGGTAATCCACCTCCCGCAGCTGGGGAAGCATCCGCGCCACCAGCCCGTCCGGGGCCAGCTGTACCGCATCCTCCACGGCCTCCTTCAGATTTGCCAACAGTTCTTCCTGATTTTTTGCATAGGGGTACATAGAAACTTCCTCCACACCGGTATACCGGACACAATTTCCTCCATCATACCTGTTTTCCCCGGGAAATGCAAGCGGCGGATTCTTCCGGAACGGGGAACCGAAGCCAGAAGAATCCGCCGCACGGCATACAACCGCCTTTTCTACTCCATCCGCTGCACTCGGCTGAAAATCAAGAAGCCGATGACAAACAGGACCGCCAGCACCGCCACGCCGCTGTTGGCACTGCCGGTGATCTGAGCCGTCACGCTGACCAGGCTGGTGCCCAGGAAGGAGGCTCCCTTGCCGCATATATCGAAGAGGCCAAAAAACTCGCCGGAATTTTCCGCCGGGATAATCCGGGCAAAATACGACCGAGACAAGGCCTGGACGCCGCCCTGGAACAGGCCCACACAGACGGCCAGCAGCCAGAACTCCCACTGGCGGTCCAGCTGGATGGCAAACAGGGCAATGGCCGTGTAGGCCAGAATGCAGACCCGGATCAGCTTGCCTGTGTCCTTGGTCTTGGCCAGCCGGGCAAAAATCACAGCGCTGGGGAAGGCCACCAGCTGGGTCACCAGTAGCGCCACCAGCAGCCCCTGGGTATCCAGGCCCAGGGCGCTTCCGTAGGCAGTGGCCATGTCAATGATGGTGTACACACCGTCAATGTAAAAGAAGAAGGCCACCAAAAACAGGAAGATTTTTTTCTTCTCCCGGATTTTCCGGAGCGTCTGCCCCAGCTGGCGGAAGCTGCTGCGGATCACCTGCTGCTGCCGCTTCTCCACATAGTATTTCTGCCGGTAATTCCGCAGCAGCGGCAGGGAGCAGGCCAGCCACCAGACTGCGTTCAGGAGGAAGGCTGCCGCCATGGCTACCCGCACCGTGATCCCCAGATTTTCGTAGAACAGCACCAGCACCAGGCTCAAAATAAAGGGGATGCAGCTGCCCACATAGCCCCAGGCATAGCCGTAGGAGGACACCTGATCCATCCGCTGGGGCTCCGTGACATCCGTCAGCATGGAATCATAGAAAATCAAGCTCACCGAGTAGCCGATCCGTGCGATCAGAAACAACACCAGGAACGCCAGCCAGGAGGAGGGAATCCACAGCACCGCCAGCCCTGCAATGCCCACTCCAATGCTGCCGGCAAACAGCTTTTTCTTGTATCCCCGGTTGTCTGCCACGGTGCCCAGCACCGGCCCCAGCAGCGCCACAATCAGGGTGGCCAGGGAGGTGACATACCCCCAATAGGCCAGGTAATCCACCTCCTCCACGCCTGCCGCGGCACTGAGGGAGTTAAAATAGATGGGGAAGATGGTGGAAATCAGCAGGGTGAACGCCGAATTTCCCACATCGTACAAAATCCAGTATTTTTCCAGTTTGGTCAGCTTTGTCTTCATGCTTCTTCCTTTCCCTTCTCATTCAAAATCCCGGTCATACCGGGGATCCAGCGGCTCCTCCCCCGCCTGCTTCTCCAGGAATTCCCGGATCAGCCGGCAGGAAACCGGCACCGCCTCCTCCATCTGCTGACGCAGGGTCCGGCAGATTTCCGCGCAGGCCGGGTCTGCCTCCCGCCGGATCATCAGCCCCTCCAACCCTTCATATTGGCCGGCCAGCCGCAGCCCGGTCCGGACAATCCCCTGCTTGAGCCGCCCCGGGGCCACAAACAGGTTCAGCACCCGCTTCATGGTGTTCAGGGCCTCCCGCACCTTGGCCGCCTCCACTCCCAAAAAGGGGGCAATCACCTGGGCATTTTCCCCGGTGGGGTGGATGTGCTCCGTCACTCGGGTCCGGGAGGGGTCCAATTCCCTTTCCCGCATCAGCACCGCGTCCAGCTCTGACTCCAGGTGACTGTGGCTGATGGGCAGCTCCTTCACCTTCCGATTGATCAGCGGATGGCACTGGCTGTCCAGCACAAAGTGATTGATAAAGCCCAGTATGTAGGCCAGGGCCGCCTCCGGGTTCCCACTCTCCGGGATCCGCTTCCGGGCATTCTCAAAAAACGGCCGGGCAGGCTTTTCATGCATGCCGTATCCCAGCTCCTTCACCGGATTTTTGGACAGGGGCTTGTAGAAAAACAGAATATCCGGGCCGCTGAGGCCGATATCGTAACAGGGCCGGTGGGCCTGAATCCGCTCCCCCAGGGCAGGCTCCAGCTGGTCCAGGACCATCTGTCCATAGACGGCATGGGTATAGGTTGCAGGCATAAAACACACTCCTTTCACGGCATTCGGGTATACCCCAGGACGTTTCCGAAGGCCGTTACGTCCGAAGATTATACACGCTTGTCTGTTGGCTTTCTGTTAAATTTCGGTTAAGCACAGGAAAAATTTCTCTTGCATTTTTCTCTGCCCTGTGCTATATTCGTTTTCGCCTGCCACAGCAGGCGACTCTGGAGAGTCTCCCTTTGGGGGAGCGCCGAAGGTGTACGGCGGCCGCATGCCGCCAATCTCTCAGGCAAAAGGACAGGGCATAAAACAACTCAATGGTGAACGCTGCGCGATCCGTTGTATGCGATTGTTCTACTCTTTGGAGGGCTGAAAGTGAAAACTTCAGCTC
>CAZSAF010000152.1:3938-6769 GCA_964604605.1 uncultured Lachnospiraceae bacterium | reverse complement strand
CCGGCACTCTGTCCGCCAAATCAATCCTCCGGCGTATCATTCTTGGGAATCACCAGATTCAAAATAAACACCACCAAGAAGGATACCACCAGGGAGCTTCCAAAAATGTTTTCCAGCAGCGGCGGCACAAACTGCAGGATCTGGGGCGCTGCGTCAATGCCCAGCCCCAGAGCCAGGGCAATGCCCACAATCATCCGGTTCCGGTAATTCAGCGGCTGCTCGTTCAGCAGCTGAATGCCGGACATGGTGATGGCCGCAAACACCGTCACCGTGGCGCCGCCCAGTACCGGCTGGGGAATGGTGGCCATCAGGCCGCTGAACTTGGGGAACACGCCGGCAATCAGCATAATCACGCCCACCATGGCAAACACCCGCCGGGCTACCACCTTGGTGGTGCAGATGAGGCCTACGTTCTGGCTGTAGGGGTCTGTGGGCAGGCCGCCAATGCAGGCGCCGATCATGCCGCAGATTCCCTGGCCCTTAATGGCGCCGCCCAGCTCCTGGTCCGTGCACTCCCGGCAAAAGCCACCGATGGCCGTGGAGGACACATTCCCAATGGTCTGCACCGCCTGTACCATATACATGAGGATCATCATCACAATGGCATCCGGATGGAACTCCAGGCCAAAATAGAAGGGCCGGGGCAGGGAGAACCAGGAAGCCGTCTGCAGGTCCGCAAAGCTGACCACATCCCCCATAAACAGGGCCGCCACATAGCCCACCACAATACCGATGAGCATGCCGGAGGCCTTCAACAGGCCCTTGCCGAAAAAGTTGCAGGCCAACGTCACAATCAGGGTGAGAATGGCCAAGAACCAGAACCGGCCAGAGCCGAAGGTTCCGTTGCTCTGGGCCGCCGAGCCGCCGCCGATATAGTTGATGGCGGTGCTGTACAGGGACAGGCCGATGCTCATGACCACGGTGCCGCTGACAATGGGCGGGAAGAACCGCCGGATCTTGCCGATAAACATGCCGATGAAGATGGACACAAAGCCGGCCACCAGCTGGGAGCCAAAGATGGCCGCAATGCCGTATTGCTGGCCGATGATGGTCAAAATGGGCATGTAGGCAAAGGCCACACCCATGACGTTGGGCATCTTCATGCCGAAGCCAAAAATGGGGAACAGCTGCAGCAGCGTAGTAATGCCGCCGATAATCATAGCCGCCTGGGTCAGCATAATCTGCTCCTCGGCCGTGAGGCCACAGGTGCCCGCAATCAGCATAGGCGGGGTAATGTTGCCAATGAGCATGGCCAGCACATGCTGCATGGCCTGGGGAAACGCCGCGCCCCAGGAAGGTTTGCCGTCAAACTTCCGCAGCTCGGCGTTGGTTTGGGTTTGATTCATTTTCCGCATCCTCTCTTTTCCTCTGTATGCCGTGTCCCACACGGCATCCGGTACACCCGGAGGGTGTCCTGCTCTCCTGAAACAGTGACAGTATATTAGGAAAAGATTCCCCAGCGCAAGATTTTTTTCGAAAAAGTTCGTCAGGCCGGATCCCACAAGGTTCCCACGTTCCGCTCCACCGCCCGGATCTCCGCCCCGTAGCCTGCTAGCTTCTCCTGCATGGCCGCCGCAAACTGCCGGGCCCGCTCCGGGTTCAGGTCAAACACCCGCACCTGCTCCAGCTTCCACACGCACAGCATGGCCTCCAGCCGCACCGCCCCCTGGCCGCAGGCGCCGTCCAGCACCGCTGCGTCCACCGCATTCCGGGCGGAAAACACACTTCGTATATCGTTTGCTGACAACAGCCTCATGGAATCTCCTCCTTCTGGTTCCTTGGGTTCAGGATAAGACAAAGCCGTACTTCACCGGGTCCCGCTCGTCAATCAGCAGTTGGCTGAAGCCGGTGATATAGGCGCTTCCGGTAATCTGGGGGATCACCGCCTCAAAATCCCCCACCCGGGTTTTCTCCACCGCCCGGGCGGTAAAGCGGGTGCCGATGATGCTCTCGTACACAAAATCCTGGTTCAGGGCCAGCTCCTGCCGGGCGCACAGCAGCGCTACCTTGGCGGAGGTGCCGGTGCCGCAGGGGGACCGGTCAATCTGGCCGTCAAACACCGCCACGTTCCGCAGGTCCGCCTCCGGGGACTGGGCCGGTCCGTAGATCTCACAGGCCGCCGCCCCGCGGATGTAGGGCAGATCCGGATGCTCCACCGGAATCTGCCGGTTCACCGCCTCCAGGATGGCCATGCCCGCCTCCGTCAGTTTAGCGGCGTTCTCCGGGCCAATGGGAATCCCCAGCTGCGCCCCGTCCACTAAGACAAAAAAGTTGCCGCCAAAGGCAATGTCCACGGTCAGCTGCCCCCAGCCCGGCACCTCCACCGATGCGTCCTGCCGGCGCACAAAGGCCGGTACATTCCGGAAAGAGACGGACTGGGCCCGCCCCTTCTCCACTGCCACCCGGGCCGTCACCAGGCCGGCGGGGGTCTCCAGCTGGATCACCGTCTCCGGCTCTGTCACCGGCACCAGGCCGTTTTCCACCGCAATGGTGGCGGTGGCAATGGTGCCGTGGCCGCACATGTTGTGGTAGCCGCTGCCGTGCATGAAGAATACCCCCAGATCCGCCTCCGGCAGGGTGGGCTGCACCAGAAGAGCCCCAAACATATCCCGGTGCCCCCGGGGCTCCTGCATCACCGCGCACCGGAGATGGTCGTAGTGCTGGATAAAATAGGCCCGCTTCTCCTCCACCGTCTTTCCCGGCAGGTTGGGAAAGCCTCCCACAATCAGCCGCAGCGGCTCTCCCATGGTGTGGGAATCAATGGCAAATATGATCTTTCGCGTCTGCATCCGCTTTCTCCTTTCATAGCTGCCGTGTTTTTCATGGCATCC
>CAZSAF010000152.1:0-3838 GCA_964604605.1 uncultured Lachnospiraceae bacterium | reverse complement strand
TTCGCGTCTGCATCCGCTTTCTCCTTTCATAGCTGCCGTGTTTTTCATGGCATCCAGTTACACCCGAAGGGTGTTTCATAGCTGTCGTGTTTTTCACGGCATCCCGTTACACCCGGAGGGTGTCCTTATGACTGCCGTGCGTTTACCACAGCTGCATGGCGCCGCCTTCTTCCGCCGGACGGCAGGTCTTGGCGTACAGGGCCAGCACACCCTTGGTCACCTTAGGCGGCGGGCAGACCCACTGGCGGCGCCGGGCCTCCAGTTCCTCCTCCGGCACCTCCAGAGTCAGGGTGCCCTGCACCGTGTCAATGGTAATCCGGTCGCCGTCCTTCACCAGGGCAATGGGGCCGCCGTCACAGGCCTCCGGGGATACATGCCCCACAATGGCCCCGTAGTTGAAGCCGGAGAAGCGGGCGTCGGTGACCAACCCCACGCACTTGTCCAGCCCCCGGCCAATGAGGGCGTCGGTGGTCAGCATCTCCTCCTTCATACCCGGGGCGCCCTTGCAGCCCTCATAGCGGATGACAATCATGTCCCCCGGCTGGATCTCGCCCCGATCAATGGCTGCCTTAGAGGCCGAATCGTTGTCGTAGACCTTGGCGGTACCGGAAAAGACCCGCATCTCCTCCGGCACGCCGGTGGGCCGGATAATGGCGCCATTGGGGGCCAGGTTGCCCCACAGCACCTGCAGGCCCGGCACCTGGAACCGGGGATGCTCCAGGCTGCCGATGACATCGGACACCCAGGCCGGCACCCGGCCTAAGAGCTGTCCCCAGGTTTCCCCCTGCATGGTGGGCACGTCCCGGAACAGCCGGCTCTCCAGCTGCTTCATCACCGCCAGCACCCCGCCGGCCCGGTGGAAATCCACCACCGTGTAGGGGCCGTTGGGGATCACACCATTGATGCAGAAGATTTCCTTGCTGTACTTTTCAAAATCTGCCAGGCTGATGTCCAGGCCCAGCTCCCGGGCAATGGCCAGCAAATGCAGCACCGCGTTGGTGGAGCCGGCCACCGCCATGTCAAACATGATGGCGTTGAGGATGGTCTCCCGGGTAATCAGCTGGGAGGGGCGCAGGCCCTTTTTCACCAGCTGCACCATATAGGCTCCGGCCTCCCGGGCCCGGCGCAGCTTGCTGTTGTCCGCCGCCGGGATGGTGGCGGTCCCCGGCAGCACCAGGTTCAGCACCTCCCCGATCATCTGCATAGTGTTGGCGGTGCCCATGGAAGGGCAGGCGCCAAAGGACGGGCAGACGCACTCTTCCATCTCCGCCAGCACCGCTTCCTCCTGGCCGCCCATCACTGCCGCATTGAGCTCTGCCTCCACCACCTGCTTTCCGCAGTAGCTACCCGGCATCATGGAACCGCCGGTGACAATCATGGCCGGCAGATCTAGCCGCGCCGCGGCCAGGTACGTCCCGGCAATGATATTGTCGCAGGTGGCCAGCATACAGAGGCCGTCAAAATGGTGGACCCGGGTCACCACCTCAATGGACATGGCCACCACGTCCCGGGCCACCTGCTCATACTTCATCTCCTCGGAGCCCACCGCCACGTTACCGCAGGTGGCGAGAATGCCAAACTCCACCGGGACGCCTCCCGCTGCCCAGATCCCCTGCTTTACCGCCTCCGCCAGCTGGCGCAGGTGCGCTGTCCCCGGCGAACCCTCCATGTAGGAATTGGGAATCCCAATGTGGGGCTTGTTCTGAATGTCCGCATCCCCGTAGCCGGCGCCCTTCATCATGGCGCGGCGGTGTGCCGCCTCCGCTCCGCTCCAAAAAGGATTTTTTTCGTTCATCTGCTTTCCTCCTGTTCTTCCCGCAGCTGTTTTTCTTTTATCATAAAGAATTTTTCCCGGAAGCAACAGGAAGATTTATTGAAGGAAGCCTTCAGATTTTCTAATAATTATGGTATCCTTCTATACAGAGATTATTCCGTATAGAGAAGCCGGAGGAAAATATGGGAAAATACGAAATTCTTCTGAGCGTCTGTGAGACCCGCAGCATCTCCAAAACCGCCCAAAACCTGCACTACACCCAGTCTGCGGTGAGCCAGGCCATCAAAGCCTTTGAAAAGGAGCTGGGCATCCAGCTGTTCCACCGCTCCCGCAGCGGCATGGAGCCCATGCCCAACACGGAAGGGATCTGGGAGGCCCTGCGGGCCATCTGCCGGGAGCAGGAACATATTTCCCGCATTGCCCGGGATCTGACCAGCCTGGAGCGGGGTTCCAGCCGGATCGGGAGCATCCAGAGCATCTCTTACCACTGGCTGCCGGATATTCTGAAGGAATTTTCGGAAATGTACCCGGCCATCCGCTTTGAGATGACCGTCAACGGTTTTCAGGAGCTGGAACAGAAGCTGCGGGCCAAGGAGCTGGACTGCATTTTTGTCTCCCGGTACGCAGTGCCGGAGCTGCCCTTTGTGCCCATGGGGAAGGACGAACTGATGCTGGTGACGCCTCTGGGGCATCCGCTGGCGGAGAAAGAAGAAATTTCCCTGTCCGATATCGGCCAGCAGAACTTCATTCTCTCCTCGGATGGGCTGGACTATGAGACCGGCAAAATTTTTGAGCTGAACGGCATCTCTCCCCGGATCCAATATCGGCTCAACGAGGATTTTGCCACTCTGAAGATGGTGGAGAAGGGCTTTGGCATCACCATCCTGCCCCGGCTCCTGCTGCGCCAGGCGCCCTTCCAGGTCTGCGTCCGCTCCTTTGCCGAGCACTACTCCCGGACCCTGGGGATCGCCTGTTCCCAGGAGGTGGCCCTCACCACCGCCACTCTGAAATTTGTGGACTTTGTCAAAGACTGGAGCCAGAAGAACCTGCCAGAGGCTCCGGATCAGAGGCCCTGAGCTTCTCCCGGTACGCCGGACCGTCAGCCATAAGCCCTTCCCGTTCCTCTGGGGCGGCTGCCATAAGCTGCTCCAGGCGGGCCAAGTCCTCCGGCCGGTCCACATCCGCCAGCTCCCAGGGATACTGGACCGGGATCAGCCGCACCCGCTCCGGATACCGGCGGGCCACCACCCCGCCGCCCTTGCCCTCCGGCAGATGCCGCAGCTCTTCAAAAGCCCAGGCGGGAAACAGCACCGGCGACCCGGGGCTGCCCTCCCAGGCGGCCCGCCAAATCCACTGAGGCTCCCCGGTCCCACACCGGGCCAGGGCCTCCACAGTTTCCCGGCGCAGCAGCGGCTGATCTCCGGGGCAGAACAGGCAGCCGGTGAGGTGGTGCTCCATCAGCGCCTCCAGGCCCAGGCGCACCGTATCACTGCGGTAGGGAAGCTGGTGCAGCACCACCGGCACCCTCTGGCGGCGGCACAGCTCCGCCACCGGCTGGTGCCGGGTCACCACCACCCGGCGGCCAAACATCCCCTGGGTGGCATCCAGCACCCACTGGAGCAGCGGCTTTCCCTCCAATTCCGCCAGCAGCTTGTTGCCGCCAAAGCGCTGTCCCAGGCCGGAGGCCATAATCACGCAGCCCAGGGAATCAAAGGGGGCTGGGGCTGGCGCCGGTTCTGCTCCCCCGGACATAGGGAAGGCAGCTTCCAGAGAATGTGAAACAGGGGAAGGAGAAACATTGGTTTTACCAATATTATTTCTGGCATTACCTTTCCTTTTATTGAGCTGTCCAATCTTGTTTTTGGAAATACCTTTTTTGCCCGAATAGAAATTTACTACCCAAGATTCACCTGAAAACAAGTCTTTCTGCACGCTCCTTCCCTTCCTGACAGATGCACACGGTACGCAGACGGTAATTATCCGGCCTTCAGCCGAACGCACACCGGCGCTGCTATAAAGGCCGCGTTGCGGCCATTATAGCAATTTTGCTTCCCAAACACAAGG
>CAZSAF010000151.1:0-6835 GCA_964604605.1 uncultured Lachnospiraceae bacterium | reverse complement strand
CCGTCTCCCCGGTGACCAGTCCCACGGAGATGCCGGCCACCATCCGCTTGATGGGCACACCGGCAGCCATCAGCGCCAGGGTGGAAGCGCAGACGCTGGCCTGGGAGGTGGAGCCGTTGGACTCCAGGGTCTCCGACACGGCACGGATGGCGTAAGGGAACTCTTCCTCACTGGGCAACACCGGAACCAGTGCCCGCTCTGCCAGGGCACCGTGACCGATCTCCCGGCGTCCCGGTCCCCGGGAGGGCTTGGTCTCCCCCACCGACCAGGAGGGGAAATTGTAGTGGTGCATATAGCGCTTGCTGGTCTCCGACTCATCCAGGCCATCGATCTTCTGCGCGTTGGCCAAAGAAGCCAGGGTGACCGCAGTCAGGATCTGGGTCTGTCCCCGCTGGAACATACCGGAGCCGTGTACCCGGGGCAGGATGTCAATCTCCGCGCGAAGCGGGCGGATCTCCTTGATCTGACGGCCGTCCGGACGGCGGTGGTCCTTCAGGATCATCTTACGGACCGTCACCTTCTGGAACTTGTACACCGCATCGTCAATGGCATCCAGCCACTCCGGATGCTCCTCCTGGTAGCGCTGGGTCAGCTTCTCCTTGATCTGGCGGATATTCTCCTCCCGCACCTGCTTCTCATCGGTAAACACCGCTTCCTCCATGGCCTCCGGGGTGATAAAGGAAACAATGTCCTCCCACAGGCCATCCGGGGTATTCACATGGATATAGTCGTGCTTGGGTTTTCCGCACTCGTCCACAATCTTCTGGATAAAGGCAATGATCTCCTTGTTCACCTCGTGGGCGGCAAAGATTGCCTCCAGCATCTTGTCCTCCGGAACCTCTTTGGCGCCGGCTTCAATCATAATAATCTTCTCTGCGGTGGAGGCTACGGTCAGGGCCAGATCCGACACATTCTTCTGCTCTGTGGTGGGGTTGAACACCAGCTCCCCGTCCACCAGGCCCACCATGGTGGCGGCGATGGGGCCGTCAAAGGGGATATCGGAAATAGAAGTGGCAATGGAGGAACCCAGCATAGCCACCACGTCCGGATTGCAGTCCGGATCCACGCTCATGACCAGGTTGCTCACGGTCACATCGTTCCGGTAATCCTTGGGGAACAGCGGCCGCATGGGGCGGTCGATGACCCGGGAGGTAAGCACCGCATGCTCGCTGGCCTTGCCCTCTCTCTTGTTAAAGCCGCCGGGGATTTTGCCCACCGCATACATCTTCTCCTCGTACTCCACGCTCAGCGGGAAGAAATCAATGCCATCCCGGGGCTTCTCGGAAGCCGTAGCCGTGGACAGCACCACGGTGTCGCCGTAGTGCATAAAGGCAGCGCCGTTTGCCTGTGCCGCTACCCGACCGATTTCCACGGTCAGGGTGCGCCCTGCCAGCTCCATACTGTAACTCTTGTACATATCTCGCTTCTCCTTTTCTTTCTCCCGCCGGAAAGAACTATCGAAACTACTGAAAAAACCGCAGCCCGCCACGGCCTTTTCAGTGGTCTCGAAGATCTCCCCCGTCCGGGATTCTTTGATAGATGCAAAAAAGCCAGGGTGGAAGTGCGTTCCACCCTAGCCAATGCCCGATTACTTACGGATGCCCAGACGCTCGATGAGGCTGCGGTATCCCTCAATATCGTTTCTCTTCAGATAGTCCAGCAGGCCACGTCTCTGGCCAACCATCTTCAGCAGGCCGCGGCGGGAATGATGATCCTTGGGATGCTCCTTCAGATGAGCCGTCAGCTCATTGATCCGCTCGGTGAGCAGCGCCACCTGCACTTCCGGGGAACCGGTATCCTCCGGGGTTCTGCCATAGGCCGCAATAATTTCCTCTTTCTTTTCCTTTGAAATCACGTTGATTTCCTCCTTTTGATTTTCTCACCGTCCGCTAAGCCCTGGTCGGAGTTTCCGAAGGCCTGGCCGCGGCGTCATACAGAATTAGTATAGCATACCCGGCCCGCCTTGTAAACAGCTTTTTTTGCCGGACTGATTGCGCTCTGTATGGCGCAAAAAAGGGGACTCCCTTTTGGAAATCCCCTTGTGCGCTTGAACATCAATCGTCCAGGAAGGTGACAGCCCTCACCGGCGTACGGTAATACAGATCCGAGATGGTAATGCCGCTCTTGGAGCTTTTGGCGTGGATCACCTGGCCGTCCCCAATATACATGGCCACATGGTTGATGGTGCCGTTCTTGGCGTAGAAGACCAAATCCCCCTTCTTCAGCTCCGACAGGGAAATCTTGGTTCCCTCCTGGGCCTGGGAACCGGTGTAATGGCTCATGTAAATGCCAAAGTGCTCATACACCTTCATGGTAAAGCCGGAGCAGTCCACTCCGTTGGTCAGGCTCTCGCCTCCCCAGACATAGCGGTTGCCCAAAAACTGCATGGCGTAGCTGACAATCTGGCTGCGCAGAGACTGTTCTTCCTGCTCCGCAATCTCCTCCGGAGAGAAGGGAATGGCGGTGCTCAGTGTGTAGCCCACCTCCACCAGGGAAGAGTCCTGGATGATATAGCCGTTGGAGCTGTCCAGCTCAATCTCATACCAGCCGTCCAGGGTCTGGACCACATCGTACTGGTCACTGTTGGAGATCTGGGTCCAGATGGAAGACTCCGTGCTGGGCTCCGTCCGCACATTCAGGGTTTCCGTCAGCACGGTGGCGCGGATCTGCGCTGCCTCTATGCCCTGCTGCCGGGCCGTATCCCCGGTGAGGATATAGTCCGCAAACACATATCCCTCAACGGAGCCGGAGTGGATCCGATACCAGTACCCGTCATCCTTCTCCACGGTTTCCAAAATTTCACAGGCGTAATTGTTCAGCAGCTTACCGATGATCTTGCCATCTGTGCTGGCCTCCTCCCGGACGTTGATGTAGGAACTCCCCGCATCTGCCAGGCCCAGGTTCTCATACTTGTCCACTGCCGCCTGCCGCAGCTGCTCCTCGGTCTGCTCCGATTCCTCCTGGGTCTCCGGGGCCGTCTCCGCCGCCTCTGTCTCTGCTTCTGTATTTTCGATTCCAACACTCCTGCCGGCGTAGCCGCTGATCACCGCGGCCACCCCGCTGATTGCCAGAGAATTTTCATTGGTTGGCTTGTCCGCCGCCAGCACAATCTGTCCGGCTGCCAGGCAGGCGCTCAAGGAAATCAAAACGCTGAATTTAGCCTTTCCTCGCCGAGTCAAACTCACACCTCCAGCTCATTTATTACATATTTGTTACAATTGTTACACACCCATGATAACAAGCTTTCGGTGGTTTGTCAAGCTCCCTTTTCATTTTTTCCAGCAGATTCCATGCCGTGGGCCTCCAAAAACGCCCGGGCCGTCTGCTCATCCGAAAGGATCTGGTGCTTCAGCTGTTCCACGGAGCCGAATTTCTGCTCCGGCCGCAGGAACTCCAGGAATTCCACCCGGGCCTCCTGGCCGTACACATCCTGCCGGAAGTCAAATAGGTAGGTCTCCACCCCCACTGGCCGCTCCCCGTCTATGGTGGGCTTCCGGCCCACATTGGCAACACCCCAGTAGGTGCCCCCCACAATGTGGATCCTGGCCGCGTAAACCCCGGATTTGGGCATCAGCTGCTCCCCCGGCGCCCGCTGGTTGATGGTGGGAACGCCCAGGGTACGGCCCAGCTGCCGCCCGTGGACCACCGGCCCGTTTACCCCGTAGGCATATCCCAGCATCTGGTTGGCCTCCCGGATCTGCCCCTGGCGCAGGCAGTCCTTAATCCGGGAACTGCTCACCGCCTCCTGCCGGTACATCTCCTTCTCCACCACCGTCAGGTGATAGCCCAGCTCGGCCGCCATCTCCATAAGCAGGCCCACGTTTCCCCGACCCCCATAGCCGAAATGGCAGTCCGGCCCCACCACAATCTCCTGCGCCCGGCACCGCTCTACCAGCACCCGGCGCAGGAAATCCAGGGGGGCCATTCGCCGGATCTGCTCGGTGAAAGGATATTCCACCAGCACGTCCGCCTCCAGTTTTTCCGCCATCCGCACCTTCTCCTGCCGGGTGGTCAGGCAGTCGCCGGTGCTGCCGGAAAGGAAGCTCTGGGGGGAAGTGGCAAAGGTAAAGACCAGCAATTCCCGCCCCTCCCGCAGCTCCGCCGCCCGGCGCAGCAGCTTTTGATGTCCCCGGTGAAAGCCGTCAAATTTTCCCAGCGTCACCACCGCCGGTTTTTCCTGGCGGAAATCCGCCGTTCCGTGAATGTATCTCAAAGGGAGCCTCCTACAAAAAACAGTTTTTTGGGGCGCAGCAGCTGCTCCGCAGGGCAATAGGTGTAAATTCCCACAAAGCCTCCCCGGGGATCCTGCACCCGGTACTCGCCGGCCTCCTGGCTCAGGTCCCTGGCCGTCAGGGCGTTTCCATTCCGCAGCGCCTTTTCCTGGGCTGGCCGGCAGCGATACACCGGCAGATTCCGGAAAACCTCCTCCACCGGAAGCAAATGCTCCTCCAATGTGCCCGCGTCCCGCAGTTTCTCCACCTGCTCCAGGGTCAGGCTGTCCTCCACATGAAAAATGCCGGCGCGGGTCCGCACCAGCTCTTCCAGAACCGCCCCACATCCCAGAACCTGGCCGATATCGTGGCAGAGGGTCCGGATATAGGTCCCCTTGGAACAGGATACCGTCATCTCCACCCGGGGAACTTCCAGCGAATGAATCGCAATCTGGTAAATTTCCACGGGCCGGGGCCTGCGCTCCACGGTCTTCCCCTGGCGGGCCAGGTCACACAGCTTCTGCCCTCCCACCTTCAGCGCAGAGTACATGGGGGGTACCTGGTCATAGTGTCCCTCAAAGGAGAGTACGGCCCGGCGTACCTCCTCCGGGGAGACCTCCACCGCCTGCCGGCTCAGAACTGCGCCGCTGCTGTCCTGGGTGTCCGTGGTCAGCCCCAGAAGCATCACCGCCCGGTACTGCTTGTCCGTGTCGGTGAGCATATCGCACAGCTTGGTTCCCCGGCCCAGGCACACCGGCAGGACCCCCACGGCGTCCGGATCCAACGTGCCGGTATGGCCGATCTTTTTCTGCCGCAGGATTCCCCGCAGCTTGGCCACCACGTCGTGGGAGGTAAATCCTTTTTCCTTATAAATGTTTAATATTCCATCCATGGTCTGTTTTATTCCGCTTCTCTCATCTGCTGCTCCGCCAGGGCTGCCACCTGGCCTACCACCGCGGTCCATTCCCCCTGGAGGGTACAGCCCGCCGCCTTTACATGGCCGCCTCCGCCGAAAGTCACGGCAATCCGGCTCACATCCACCTTGTCATTGGAGCGCATACTCACCTTCCACTCCTGCCGACTTTCGTTGGAGGGGTAGAGAAACACCGCCATTTTGGCGCCATCGGTCACCCGCAGCTGATCCACAATCCCATCCAGATGGCGGGAGTCCAATCCCAGCTCTTCCATGTCTCGGGGGGTGATCACACCGGCCACCAGCCGGCCGTCCAGCCAGAGCCGGGCGGAAAGCAGCGCCCGCCCCAGAGCCTTGTTCTGGGCAAAAGATTTCTTAAAAAAGGTCTCGTCAATGATATAAGCAGGGGAGATTCCCTTCTCCAGCAGCTGCCCGGCCACTTCCATGGTGTGCCGGGAGGTATTGGAATGCTTAAACACTCCGGTGTCATGGACAATTCCCAGATACAGGCACTCGGCAGTGTTTTTGGTCACCCGGGCCGGATCCAGCAGCCCGTACAGCACCTCGCAGGCAGAGCTGGCGTCCGGCTGCACCTCCCAGACATCCCCAAAGCCCCGGTTGGTAATGTGATGGTCCACACAGACCTTCCGCCGGGCGCTGTCAAAATATTTGGCCGTAGGGCCCAGCCGATCCCGGTCCCCGCAGTCCATCACAAAGCACAGGTCATACGGAGGAACCTCCGGGAATGCGTGATCCACCTGCCCAGCCCCCTGGAGGAAAGAGAAGTACTCGGAAAACTCCTCCAGGTGCACCTGCACCTGCGCCTCCGGGCAAACCGTCTTCAGATAATTGTACAGGCCCAGGCAAGATCCCACACAGTCTCCATCCGGGTGAATGTGGCCCAGAATGCTGATCCGACCGGCGCCGTCCAAAACCTCCTCAATCCGCTTCATCCTGACCTCCTGTCTCTTGGCTTTCCTCCTCCCGGATCAGCTCCTCAATTTTCCGGGACATTTCCACGCCGTAGGCGATGGACTGATCCCACAGGAACCGGATTTCCGGCGTATTCCGCAGGTTCAGGGTCCGGGCCAGCTGGCTGCGGATAAAGCCCTCCGCGCTCTTCAGGCCCGCCAAGGTGTCCGCGGCCTGGGTATCGTCCCCCAGTACGCTGATATACGCCTTGCAGGTTTTCAGATCCGGTGCCACCGCCACCGAGGTGACGCTGACCATGGAAGAGATCCGGGGATCCTTCACCTGGTTTCGGATAATACTGCTCAGCTCCCGCTGCACCTCACTGTTGATACGAATATTTTTAATACTGTTCTTTCTCATGCTCTCACTCCTCGCCTCCGCCGGGCCTTCCCTGCCCGGCCGGAAAGCCCTGGGGATCAGGTACGGGGCACCTCCACCATCTGGTATGCCTCAATGGTGTCGTCCTCCTTCAGATCGTTGAACTTATCAAACACCAGTCCGCACTCGTACCCGGCCGCCACTTCCTTCACATCATCCTTAAACCGCTTCAGGGATACCAGCGGTCCATCGTAGAGCTGCTCGCCGTCCCGGCTGATCCGGCAGCTGCAGCCCCGGGCGAACTTGCCGTCCATGACAAAGGCGCCGGCAATGGTGCCCACACTGGAGGCCTTGAAGGTCTGGCGCACCACGCCGTGGCCAATGACCTGCTCCTCGAAGATGGGATCCAGCATACCCTTCA
>CAZSAF010000150.1:0-6853 GCA_964604605.1 uncultured Lachnospiraceae bacterium | reverse complement strand
AACTGTCGGAAAATGGGCGAGATCGTACGAGCTAAGCTGCACACCCTCCAGGATAAATACGACGTGATCGGGGATGTGCGTGGCGTTGGGCTGCCAATGCCGTATAATAAAGACAAGACGGGAACCCCCAGTAATATCAAGGGATTCCGGGCTTGTCCTTATTCTTTTTCCCAATAACCGGGCCTAAACCGGGAGGAAAGGGTGGTGTCGAAAAACAAGAGGTAAAGTTAGAACCCAATATTTGGATGGCGTCTAAGGAAGGAGGCAGCACGATGGGCGCATGGGGCTCACGATGCGTGAAAGCGATTACGGTCTGGACCTGTTAAGCATCGTTGTGGAAGAACAACTAAAACCGATTGACTTTGCGTGTTTCGACGCCGCAAAAGGCATATCGCTTTTGCGCCAGCACATTCTGGAGGAAATTAAACACTGTAACCGGGGATGCTCACAAGCGGAATTGGGTGGCTACATTGCAATCCATTTACCGCGAGACTTTCCCCGGGCGGCGCTTCTGATTGCGGAGTGCCTTGGAGAATTTTATCACACGGGAGAACTGGTTGTCTATGAGTACATAGGAAAAACCTGCGAGCCACAAGAACGGCATATCAGGCAGGCGCTTGTCACAGGCAAAACCACTTCCGTCCTTCTATAAGAAGTATGGCGTGTCCAGGCCCGGACCATGAGATATACAAATCATGGATACGGGAGGAAACCCGCCAGGAATGGATTGCCCATATCCGGGCAATCCAGGAAGCATAGGAGGCCCATATGTAAGTCCACCCAAGCCCCCGCGCAGCTGACTCAGCTGTGCGGGGGCTTTTTTCGTTTTCAGGCTATTCTCAGCGGAGATAAAACCAGCTTGCGCCCCGGTGACTTCGGTTGCCGGGGCGTTTTTTTTGTTTCCGCCCCACATTGAAGGAGGTCACGGCCATGCCGTTAAATCTGGATTACTTTTACGGCGGCGAATCGGAGCAGTACAGCTTTTACCGTATCCCCAAGGTGCTGTTCACGGACGCCCACTATCACTCGGTTCCGGTGGAGGCAAAGGTGCTGTACGGCCTCCTTCTGGACCGGATGGCGCTCTCAGCCCGCAACGGCTGGTTGGACAGCGCCCGCCGGGTATTTATTTACTTTACGCTGGAGGACGCTATGTCCCTCATGGGCTGCGGCCACAACAAGGCGGTCCGCCTGTTCGCGGATTTGGAGAAGATCGGGTTGATCGAGCGGAAGAAGCAGGGTCAAGGCCGCCCCACCCGCATCTACGTCAAGAATTTCATCCTCCCCTCGGACGCCGGCGAACCGCAGGCAGGAGCGGACATATCCCGGCCGCCGGCTGCCGGCCAGACTTCCGATTATGGGAAGTCTGAGGTGGCCCCGGAAGCCCTGACTTCCCAAAAGCGGAAGTCTGCACTTCCCCAAAACGGAAGTCTTGACTTCCCAAAAGCAAACGCTAATAAGACTGATAAGAATAATACTGACCTGAATGATACTGACCTATCTATCCCCCCATCTCCCCCCAAGGCCAAACCACCCCGGGCACTGCACCAGAGGATGAGGATGGATGAGATGGATTCTTACAGAGAGCTGATTCAAGAGAATATCAGCTATGACCTGCTCCTCCAGGAAAATCCCTACGACGATGAGCTGATAGACGGCTATGTGGAGCTGATGGTGGATGTCTGCTGTTCCAGCCGGCCCTATATCCGCATCAGCGGCGAGGAGATCCCAACCGATGTTGTCAGAAGCCGCTTGCTGAAGCTGACGAAGGAGCATATCAGCTACGTCATGGACAGTATGCGGCAGAACACCACCCGGATCGCAAACATCCGGGCCTACATGCTGGCGGCACTGTATAACGCCCCCCTGACCATCAGCCAGTATTACACCTCCCTGGTCAGCCATGACATGGCCCAGGATTCCCAATGACTGATTGCAAATTCAATACGAAACGGAGGCATTTTGTGTGACAAAGGAAATCAACGTCTTAGTGGTGGAACCGGGCAAGGCCCCGCGTCCCGCCAAGGTGCGGAACACGCTGGAGACCTTCGCGGAGATTGTAGGCGGCCCCGTGGAGGCCGGCTGTTATCTCCCTCAGCGCGTGATGCTCATCTGCCAGGAGAACGGAAAGCAGCGGGGGCTTCCGCCCAACCGGGCCAATCCCCGTGCGGGGGACTATATTGCCGGGACTTTCCTGCTGTGCGGCTTTGAGGATGACAGCTTTATTTCCCTGACCCCGGCCCAGCAGATGGAGTTCTAGGAATACTTCGCCAAGCCCGGCGAGTTCATGCTGGTGGGCACGGAGACCGTATGCGCCGCCCCCGTCGAGCTGGCCCGGACGGCCTGTGAGCTGTGGGAACCATGAAGGCCGGCGAATCCGTGGTAATGACTAAGTGGGGCGGCAGCCCGGAGGGGGGTGAACCCGTTTGAACAAACCGGATAACGCAGCAGACCGTCGCGGCCCGGAGGCCAGCGGCGGTTTTTTTCATGCCGTCGGACTGAGTGGCGGCAAGGATTCGACGTGTCTCCTGCTTCTGATGATCGAGCGCGGGATGCCCATTGACGCGGTGGTCTGGGCGGACACGGGCATGGAATTCCCAGAAATGTACAATCACATCGCCAAGGTGGACGAGTATCTGTACCGGGAGAGGGGCTTGCACATCACCACCCTGCGTTCCCCCAAGAGCTTCGAGTACATGATGTTCGAAGAGCCCAAACAGAAGCCCTCCTGCCTGGAGAACCGGGCGCGGCTGGGCATCCCACCTTACGGAAACGGCTGGCCGGGCATCCGGGTCCGCTGGTGTACCGGCCAGCTCAAGACCCATCAGATCAGCAAGGAGCTGAACCGCCTCAAGGGCCAGCACCAGCTCCAGCAGTATGTGGGCATCGCGGCGGACGAGGCGTGGCGGTGCAAGGACCTCAACTATCCCCTGGTAGATTGGGGCATCACCGAGGCCCGGGCGTTGCAGATATGCTACGACCGGGGCTTTGACTTCGGCGGCCTGTATGAGATTTACCGTCGGGCCTCCTGCTGGTGCTGTCCGTTCCAACGGATCGGAGAACTGCGGAATCTGCGGAAACACCACCCGGAGTTGTGGGCACGTCTGCTGGACCTGGACAACCGGGCGCGGGCGCAGTTTGGCCCCGGCCCACTGGGGCAGTTCAAGCAAAATTGGAGCGCAGCACGGCTGGAGGAGCGGTTCGCCAGGGAGGACGCGGGGAGATGAAGCACCTAATCCACCGGCTGTATGTGCCGCCTTAAGGCGGGTCACTCCCGGCCGCAAATTAACCTACATGGATGACAAGGACAGGTGATATAGACCATTTTAGCGATGAATGAAATCCATCTGATGGACGGAATCGAGGGGCTGCGGCGCTTGCCGCGCCATTCTGTGGACATGCTGCTCACTGATCCGCCTTATGGCACCACACAAAATGCCTGGGATGTTCCGCTTCCATTATCGGAGTTTTGGGACGCTGTACAGTGGGCGGTCAAGCCAAACGGGGCAATCCTGATTTTCTCCCAATGCCCTTATGACAAGGTGCTTGGAACATCCAATTTGAAGTTGCTTCGATATGAATGGATATGGTGTAAAACTCGCAGTACCGGCTTTCTAAACGCACGGAGGGCCCCACTGAAGCAGACGGAAACGATCCTTGTTTTTTACCAGAAGGCTCCCAAATACCGGCCCCAATATTCTGAGGGAGAGGCTTATTTCAGGAGACATAGGAAAGCCGGTCTGAGCGCCAGCTATGGACTGTTCGAGCGGAAGCTAGAGCTTACGGTTTCGGACGGGCACAGATTCCCAACCAATCTGCTGCGTTTCAACAGTGAAGTGCGGACCCTCCACCCAACGCAGAAGCCGGTGAAGCTGTGTGAATATCTGATTCGCACCTACACAGACCCTGGTGAAGTTGTAGCGGATACTTGCGCGGGGAGCGGCACGACAGCAATCGCGGCTCTAAATACCCAGCGCCGTTTTATCTGCTTTGAAAAGCATCCGGAAATACACAATCTCGCATCTGCCCGCCTTCAAACCGCCATGGGCAGTCTCAATGGCGGGAATGCAAAGTAAGGAGTGAGCTACAAACCGCATGGATTTTGGTGGGATTCAAAAACTTAGGGACCGGTTGGATCAGGGCCCTATTGAAGCGGGCTGCCACCCTGTGCAGGGATACCCCCACAATCGGCGCGGGCTATGAACTTCAGGGGCTTGCCGAGGTACATTGCTACCGCAAGACTACACACAATTTTACCCCGGATGAGGTGGAGGAGCTGCTGCGGTTCGCAGCTCCCCTGGAGGTGGAGGAAAAGCTGCATAGATACAGCTTCCCGATTTGTGAGCTGCTAAAGCAGATCAAGGCAGTTGAACGGTTCCCTCTTGCGGATTCCACCGTGGAACCATATCCCCAAAAGCGGTCTGTGCAGGAACATCTCCGCACCGCTATGGAAGATGCACGCCGCAATGCCCCATCACAGGGGCGCTCCCATTCTGGAGATGCCCGGAAAAAACGACTGGAGGAAAGCCTATGAAAACATATCTTTATCATCGCCGCTCCCTGTTGGCGGCATTCCTGGCCGTTGTGATGCTGTTCTCGCTGATGCCTACGGCTTTTGCGGGTCAGCAGGACAGCTACCACGACCCTGCCGAACATTGGCAGGAGGCCAACAACCGCACCAACGAACTGGACGCCAACTCGGTTGTGACCATCGAGACATTTAACTGCTGCGTCTGCGGAAAAGCAACATCCTTCCAGGTGTTCCGGGTGCCGGAGTACACGCGGAACGGGGAGACGGCCCTGACCCGCAGCGTCAAGTATTCAGACGGCACCTGCCTGGACGGGGAAAGTAAGGGTGACCTGCTGGACGGCACCCCCGGCAAGGACGCCTACTACACCGGCTACCACTGGACCAAGGCGGTCTGTGAAACCTGCGGCACCTTCAACACCAACATGGGTGCCACCAATTACTCCTGTGACAAAAACGTCTATTGGCTCTATGACTGCGCGGCAAACTTCTTTGAGGATTTGCCGGAGGCGCAGACCATTGAACAGGTGGACAGCACCTATCACCGTGTCACCACTACCAGCGGCGAGTATTGCGGCTTCTGCTTCGGCACGTTTAAGGAGTCGCGCTCTACTTTGGAACGTCACGGCATGGAGACGTCCATCCGTCCGGAGCTGGCCCATGACCGCTTCGTAGAGATGGGCGCCTGCGCCGGCTGCGGCTATGCCGAAACCGCCTACACCGCCGCAAAGAGCGTTGTGGCAGATTATTTTGGCGTGGTGGACGGCCAGCCCCACACCGTCACCGTGTCCGATCTCAGCGATGCAGGCGTGACCACCGCCATCCGCTACGGCATCGAGGCCAACTCCTGTACCCTGACCTCCGCCCCCAATTACACCGAGGCTGGGGACTATCCCGTGTACTACGAGATTACCTACACCTACCGCGACACGGACATGGTGGAGAACGGTGTGGCCTTCGTCCACCTGCGGGATGAGACCACCAGCGCAGACGGCTCTTGTGGCTGCGGCTGCGGGGCCCCGGACTGCGGCTGCATGGATACCAGCTGCGGCGGGACTTGCTGCACAGATAAAGGATGTGGGGATAATCACAGATGGGTCTTGCTGGACAGTATAGACCCCACCTGCCTGACCCTGGGCTATGACCGCTATCTGTGCATTGAGTGCGGCCGGATTGAGAAGAAGGACTACGAGGCGGCCCTGGGCCACGCCTACCAGAGCAGCGTCATCCGGGAGGCCACCTGCGAGGTGCCCGGTAAGACACTGGACATCTGCCAGCGGTGCGGGGATACCAAGGAGACCACCATCCCCCAGGGGAAGCATGCGTTCTCCACTTCCACCATCGCCGCCACCTGCACCAGCCCTGGCTACACCCTGCGGGAATGCACGGTCTGTGGGGTGCGCCACATTGAGGACATCTCCCCGGCGCTGGCCCACAACTATTCCAGCAAAACTACCCCGGCCACCTGTGAAGGCGGCGGCAAGACCATCCATCTCTGCGAAGGCTGCGGCTCCAGCTTCATCACGGACTACACGGCCCCCCTGGGCCACTCCTGGGACGAGGGCACGGAGGTCATTGGCTCCAGCTGCACCGGCGAGGGCATGACCGAGTACACCTGTGTCCGCTGCGGCGCGACCCGCCTGGAGGGCGACCCGGCGGCGGGCCATGTGCCCGGCGCTCCCGCCACCTGCACCGAGCCACAGCTCTGTGAGAAGTGCGGCGCGGTGATTGAAAACGCTCTGGGCCATGACTACCAGGAGGAAGTGACCGCACCCACCTGCACAGAAATGGGCCATACCACCTACACCTGTTCCCGCTGCGGAGGCAGCTATGACGGGACCTACACAGACCCCACCGGCCACACCCCCGGCGGCTGGATCGTTGATGTGGAGCCCACCACGGATTCCGAGGGCTCCCGGCATAAGGAGTGTAACACCTGTGGTGAAAAGCTGGAGGAGGAGTTCATCGAGAAAATCTACAATCAATCCACCACGGATGAGCACGGCGAAGCCATCGTGGGCGGGTATCTGGTAACTGTCACAGATACTGATACCAAAAACCCTGTGGCCGGAGCCACCGCTACGCTGAACAGCGACGAAACCCTGTCCATCCGGCTGCCCTCTGGCCGCCTGCTGGACTACGATGACCAGACCACCATCCGTGTCCAGCTCGTCAAGGACGAGTCCCCTGTTGTGGGCATGGGCATCGCCGTCACCGACAAGAACGCCAATTCCTGCGGCGGTGCCACTGATGCCGCTGGTCAGATTACGGTTCCCAGCACCAGCGGCACCACCGACGGCGACGGCAGCACCACCGTGGGCTGGGAGG
>CAZSAF010000149.1:0-6859 GCA_964604605.1 uncultured Lachnospiraceae bacterium | reverse complement strand
TCTAGCATAGATTGGGAAAAAAGCAAGGTGAAATTGCGCCGTGGCTATGCTATAATGGTAAAAAATCATTGCGGCTTGGAAAATGGGAAGATGGAGGGGATAGTATGGAAACGTACTGTATACACGGGTCAAACAGCTGGTGGAGTACGGAATCCGCACGGGATTGACGGATGAGCGGGAGCGGATTTACACCACCAACCTGCTGCTGGATGTCCTGCGGGAGTCGGAATATGAAGATCCGGGACCGGTGGAGGAGACAGCCTTCGAGGACATTCTGGCCGGCCTGCTGGAGGAAGCGGCCCGGCGGGGGATTCTGGAATCGGATTCCACCGAGTACCGGGATCTGTTTGACACCCGGTTGATGAACTGCCTGATGCCCCGGCCTGCCCAGGTGACAGAGAAATTCCGGCAGCTGTACCAGGAATCTCCCCGGAAGGCCACGGACTATTTCTACAAGCTGAGCCAGGATTCGGATTATATCCGGCGCTACCGGGTAAAGAAGGACATCCGCTGGAAGGCGGAGAGCCCCTACGGGGAGCTGGATATTTCCATCAAACTGTCCAAGCCGTAGAAGGGCCCCAAGGCCATTGCGGCGGCCAAGCTGGCGAAGCCCGCCGGCTATCCCAAGTGTCTGCTGTGCCGGGAGTGCGAGGGCTACGCGGGCCGTGTGGATTTTCCCGCCCGGGAGAACCACCGGCTGATCCCGGTGGAGCTGGACTGGGAGAACTGGTGGTTCCAGTATTCCCCGTATGTGTACTATAACGAGCACTGCATTGTGCTCTGTGAAGAGCACCGGCCCATGAAGATTGACGGACACACCTTCCGGCGGCTGCTGGATTTTGTGGGCCGCTTCCCCACTATTTCATTGGTTCCAACGCGGACCTTCCCATTGTGGGCGGCTCCATTTTAAGCCACGACCACTTCCAGGGCGGCCACTATGAGTTTGCCATGGAGCGGGCGCCCCTGGAGGAAACCTTCCAGGTGGAAGGCCTCCCGGAGGTGGAGGCAGGAATGGTGCACTGGCCTCTTTCCGTGATCCGGCTGCGCTCGGAAAACCGGGAGCAGCTGGTGGCCCTGGCGGAGACGGACGGGGAACCCCACAACACCATCACCCCCATTGCCCGGATGCGGCAGGGGCGTTGGGAGCTGGATCTGGCGGTGCTGCCGGCCCGGCTCAAGGACGAGCTGGACGCCTTAGGCGGGGCGCTGGTGGAGAACCGGGATATCCGGGCCGATGAAACCTTGGCCAAGCATGCAGACTGGGCGGAGGAGCTGCGGCAGAAGTACAGCTCCTTTGACCGGGCAACGCTCTGAGAGGACGGAAAGGGGAACAGCCATGTCCAGCAAGGCGCACATCCTGATTATTGAGGATGAGAAGAGTATCTGCAATTTCATTAAGGCGGCCCTGCAGGTGCAGGAATACCGGATCAGCATTGCCCACACGGCGGCGGACGGGCTTTCCATTATCACCTCCCGGTGCCCGGATCTGGTCTTGCTGGATCTGGGCCTCCCGGATATGGACGGCAGCGAGATTATCCGGAAGGTGCGGGAGTGGTCCAATCTGCCGGTGATTGTGATTTCCGCCCGGACCCAGGAGCAGGATAAGGTCCACGCCCTGGATTTGGGGGCGGACGACTATATTACCAAGCCCTTTGGCACATCGGAGCTGCTGGCCCGGATCCGGACAGCCCTGCGGCACAGCAGCCAGCTGGTGACCCAGGACGGCGGGGCCACCACCTGCTACCGGTCCGGGGACCTGTGCATTGACTTTGTCCGGCGGCTGGTGACCCTGGAGGGGCGGGAGGTGCACCTGACGGCGGTGGAGTACAAGCTGGTCTCCCTGCTGGCCCGGAACGCCGGAAGGGTGGTCACCCATGACGCCATCATGACCCAAGTGTGGGGGCCGTATGTGGAGGCGGACAACCGGATTTTGCGGGTGAACATGGCCAATATCCGGCGGAAAATTGAAAAGAACCCCGCGGAGCCCCAGTATATTTTTACGGAAATCGGGATTGGCTACCGGATGCGGGAGGAAATGTGAATCGGTGATCGAGAGATCAAAGGGGATCTCAGGCAAATTGGCCTGGGATCCCTTTTGTCATTTACAGATTTGCCGCAGAAGATGATTTTGGCAGAATTGGGTTGGGACAGAACGGAAGGTTCAGCGCTGAGGTGTGTGCGTGCTCAGATACTGGTAGAGATAGAACAGCAGCTCGCCGGGCGTTGGCTTTTCCGGAAGCCGGCGGCCGGCAATCCGCTCCAGCTCCGCCCGGTCGCCGTACTCCCAGCAGGCTTCCACCGCCCGGGCAATGTTCCGGGCTACATTCTGGGTGGTGCTGTGGTTTAGCTGCGCAATCTGCGGATACAGGTCGGACATCAGGCCCGCTCCGGGAAGGAATCCTGCTGAAGCAGCAGGGTCACTGCCTGTGACAGTTGGCGACAGCCAATGCTGGACGGGCGTCCGGAGATACGGATGATCAGGCGTCGGATTTCTTGGTACTTCATTTTTCATTCTCCTAACGTTGTTATTTCATATCATGACAAAAATAGGATAAAAAGTACAAAAATAGAGGAGAATGGACAGAATTAGACAAGGATGGGTAGAATTCAGGGAAAAATCCGATTTTTTATGCCCTGGAAGGAGAGAAAATGGAGGAAGCGCAGGGAAAGAGCAGGAACGGTGCAAAAGCCTATAGACAAAATATATTTACATTTAAAAGAAGGAAACTTGACAAAATTAAGTTTAAGTCATATAATAATTAAAAAAGTAAGGAGGAACCCATGGGAGAAAAAGAAAGCCTGTATCGGCCCCAGTTTGAGCATGACAACTGTGGCATCGGCGTGATCGTGGATATAAAAGGACGCAAGACGTATGAGACGGTGGATCGGACGCTGAAGATTGTGGAGAATCTGGAACACCGGGCTGGAAAGGATGCGGAGGGAAAGACCGGGGACGGTGTGGGAATTCTGCTCCAGATTTCCCACCATTTTTTTGCCAAAGAGATGGCAGGGCAGGGGATCTCCCTGGGAGAGGAGCGGGAGTACGGCATTGGCATGTTCTTCTTCCCCCAGAATGAGATGAAGCGGAACCAGGCCAAGAAGATGTTTGAGATTGTGGTAGCCCAGGAGGGCATGGAATTTCTGGCCTGGCGGCAGGTGCCGGTGAATCCGCAGGTCCTGGGCACCAAGGCCCTGGAAAAAATGCCCTCCATCTGGCAGGGCTTTGTGAAAAAGCCGGAGAACGTGGAGAAAGGCATTGCCTTTGACCGGAAGCTGTACATTGCCCGCCGGGTCTTTGAACAGAGCAATGACAACACCTATGTGGTCTCCCTGTCCAGCCGCACCATCGTCTACAAGGGCATGTTCCTGGTGAGGCAGCTGCGTACCTTCTATGGGGACCTCCAGAGCCCGGATTACCAGTCGGCCATCGGCATTGTCCACTCCCGGTTCAGCACCAACACGGATCCCAGCTGGGAGCGGGCCCACCCGTACCGGATGCTGGTCCACAACGGGGAGATCAACACCATCCACGGCAACGTGGATAAGATGATGCTCCGGGAGGAGGCCATGGAGTCCCCGGTGCTGAAGGCGGACTTCCACAAGATCCTGCCCTCGGTGGATGTCCGGGGCTCCGACTCGGCCATGCTGGACAATGCGGTGGAGTTTTTGAACATGAACGACCTGGATCTGCCCCTGGCCATTCTGATTACCATCCCGGAGCCCTGGGCCAATGACAAAAACATGCCTCTGGCCAAGCGGAATTTTTACCGGTACTACGCCACCATGATGGAGCCCTGGGACGGCCCTGCCTCCATCATCTTCTCCGACGGGGATCTGGTGGGGGCGGTGCTGGACCGCAACGGCCTGCGCCCCTCCCGGTATTACATCACCGATGACGGCCAGCTGATCCTGGCCTCGGAGGTGGGCGTGCTGCCCCTGGATGAGTCCCATATCCTCCGGAAGGACCGGCTGCGCCCCGGCAAAATGCTGCTGGTGGACACGGTAAAGGGCGTGCTGGTGGACGATGACCAGCTGAAAAGCCACTATGCCCACCGCCAGCCCTACGGCGAGTGGCTGGACAACAACCTGATCCGCCTGAAAGACCGGAAAGTGCCCAACCAGCGGCCCCAGCACTACAGCCGCCGGGAGCGGGCCCGGCTGCAGAACGCCTTTGGCTACAGCTATGATGACTACAGCACCTCCATTTTAACCATGGCGGAGAACGGCAGCGAGCCCATTGCGGCCATGGGGGCGGACAATCCGCTGCCGGTGCTCTCCAAGCGCCGCCAGCCGCTGTTCAACTATTTTAAGCAGCAGTTTGCCCAGGTGACCAACCCGCCCTTGGACGCCATCCGGGAGAAGCTGGTGACCGCCACCACCATCTACATTGGCAACACCGGCAACCTGCTGCAGGAGACGCCGGAAAACTGCCGGGTGCTAGCCCTGGATTCCCCCATCCTGACGGAGACGGATATGATGAAGATCCGCCATCTGAAGGAGGACGGCTTCCGGCTGGACACGGTGTCCATCCTTCACTACAAGGGCACCAACCTGAAACAGGCCCTGCGGAACCTATTCCGGGAGGTGGACTATAAATATAAGGAAGGAGTCAATATCCTGATCCTCTCGGACCGGGGGGTGGACGAGAACCATGTGGCCATTCCCTCCCTGCTGGCGGTGTCCGCGGTGCAGCAGTATCTGATCCGCACCCAGAAGGACACCAATATGTCCCTGATCCTGGAGAGCGGGGAGCCCCGGGAGGTCCACCACTTTGCCACCCTGCTGGGCTTCGGCGCCAGCGCCATCTACCCGTATCTGGCCCATGAGACCATCTTCCAAATGATCACGGATGACATCCTCCACAAGGATTACCACACGGCGGTGGAGGACTACAACCGGGCAGTGCTGGCCGGCATTGTGAAGATTGCCTCCAAGATGGGCATCTCCACCATCCAGTCCTACCAGGGCGCCAAGGTGTTTGAGGCGGTGGGCATAGACCCGGCGGTGGTGGAGGAATACTTCACCGGCGTGGTCAGCCGGGTGGGCGGCATCAGCCTGAAGGATATGGAGCTGCAGATGGATGAGCTGCACTCCAAGGCCTTTGACCCCCTGGGGCTGGAGGTGGATCTGACCCTGGACAGCACCGGCGGCCACAAATTCCGGGCGGGCCAGGAGGACCACCTGTACAACCCCACCACCCTGTACCTGCTACAGAAGGCGGTGCGCACCGGGGACTACCAGTGCTACAAGCAGTATGCGGCGGAGATCAACCGGCAGGACCGGGAGACCAACCTGCGCAGCCTGCTGGATGTGCTCTACCCGGAGAAGGGGATTCCGCTGGAGGAGGTGGAGCCGGTGGAGGCGATTGTCAAGCGGTTCCACACCGGCGCCATGTCCTACGGTTCCCTGTCCCCGGAGGCCCACGAGGCCCTGGCCGTGGCCATGAACCGGCTGGGCGGCCGGTCCAACACCGGCGAGGGCGGCCAGCCTTCGGAGCGGAACAGCTACCTGCCCGACGGCACCTACCGGGGCTGCACCATCAAGCAGGTGGCCTCCGGCCGGTTCGGCGTCACCAGCGAGTATCTGGTCCACTCCAAAGAGATTCAGATTAAGGTGGCCCAGGGCGCCAAGCCCGGGGAAGGTGGGCACCTGCCGGGGGCCAAGGTATACCCCTGGATTGCGGATACCCGGAATTCCACCCCCGGAGTGGGGCTGATTTCCCCGCCGCCCCACCACGATATTTATTCCATTGAGGATCTGGCCCAGTTGATCTATGACCTGAAAAACGCCAACTGCCATGCGGACATCTCCGTGAAGCTGGTGTCCGAGGCCGGCGTGGGCACCGTGGCCTCCGGCGTGGCCAAGGCCGGGGCGGAGATCATCCTCATCTCCGGCTCCACCGGCGGCACCGGCGCGGCGCCTCGCAGCTCCATCTACAATGCGGGGCTTCCCTGGGAGATCGGTCTGGCAGAGGCACATCAGACCCTGATCCTTAACGGCCTGCGGAACAAGGTGCGGCTGGAGACGGACGGCAAGCTGATGACCGGCCGGGACGTGCTCATTGCCGCCCTACTGGGCGCCGAGGGCTTTGGCTTTGCCACCGGTCCCCTGGTGGCCCTGGGCTGCGTGATGATGCGGGTCTGCAACCTGGACACCTGCCCGGTGGGGGTGACCACCCAGAATCCGGAGCTGCGGAAGAACTTCCAGGTCAAGCCGGAGTATGTGGAAAACTATATGCGCTTTGTGGCCCAGGAACTGCGGGAGCACATGGCCCGGCTGGGCGCCCGCACCCTGGATGAGCTGGTGGGCCATGTGGAGCTGCTGAAGACCCGGCGGGACCTGGGGCAGGAAAACCCCCGGGCCAACACCCTGCGGCTGGCAGCCCTGTGCCTGGACGGGCGGGATCCCAGCGAGCTGCGGTTCCTGTCGGGGAACGGCTACAACTTCCATCTGGAGAATACCCTGGACCAGCGGGTACTGTTGAAGGAGTTTGCCGAATCCCTGGAGAAGGGCACGCCCAAGGAAATCTCCCTGACCGTGGAAAACACGGACCGGACCTTTGGCACCCTGCTGGGATCGGAGATCACCCGGCGGTTTGAAAATACGCTGCCGGAGGACACCATGGTGGTACGCTGCCAGGGGCACGGCGGCCAGAGCTTTGGCGCCTTCATTCCCCAGGGGCTGACCCTGTACCTGGAGGGGGATTCAAACGACCATCTGGGCAAGGGGCTTTCCGGCGGCAAGATTGCGGTGTTCCCGCTTCGGAATGCCGGCTTTGCGGCGGAGGAAAATGTGATCATCGGCAACGTGGCCCTGTACGGCGCCACCGGCGGCAAGGTGTTCATCAACGGCATTGCCG
>CAZSAF010000148.1:0-6867 GCA_964604605.1 uncultured Lachnospiraceae bacterium | reverse complement strand
TCCCGGCTGGATCGGGAGGTGGGAGACAACGAGGAACAATATTACCACCTGGTACTGCTGGCGGAGAACAATACCGGTTACAGCAACCTGGTAAAGCTGGTGTCCATTGGCTTTGTGGACGGCTACTATTACCGGCCCCGGGTGGATATGGAAACCCTGGAAAAATACCATGAAGGCATCATTGCCTTAAGTGCCTGCCTGGCCGGGGAGGTGGCCCGGGACCTGGAGCGGGGCTTCTATGAGGAGGCGGTGGCCGCCGCCAAGCGCCACCTGGCCATCTTCGGCCGGGGCAACTATTTCCTGGAGCTGCAGGATCACGGCATTGCCGCCCAGCAGACGGTCAACGCCGGCCTGCTGCGGATGAGCAAGGAGCTGGACATCCCTCTGGTGGCCACCAACGACATCCACTATATCCATGCGGAGGACGCGGAGGCCCACGACCTGCTGCTGTGCATCCAGACCGGCAAGAAGGTGACGGATGAGAACCGGATGCGGTACGAGGGGGGGCAGTACTACTGCAAATCCGAGGAGGAGATGCGGGCCCTGTTCCCCTATGCGCAGGAGGCCATAGAAAACACCCACCGGATTGCGGAGCGGTGCCAGGTGGAGATTGAGTTCGGCGTCACCAAGCTGCCCAAGTTTCCGGTGCCGGAGGGCTATGACTCCTGGGAATATCTGAACAAGCTGTGCAGCGACGGCCTGGTCCGGCGCTATCCGAATGACACCGGGGAGCTGCGGGAGCGGCTGGACTATGAGCTGGGCGTCATCCGGAAGATGGGCTATGTGGACTATTTCCTGATTGTCTGGGATTACGTGAATTTCGCCCGCAGTAACGGTATTGCCGTGGGCCCGGGGCGTGGCTCCGCCGCCGGCAGCGTGGTGTCCTACTGCCTGGGCATCACCAATATCGACCCCATCCACTACCAGCTGCTCTTTGAGCGGTTCCTGAATCCGGAGCGGGTGAGCATGCCGGATATTGACGTGGACTTCTGCTTTGAGCGGCGGCAGGAGGTCATCGACTATGTGATCCGCAAGTACGGGGAAGACCGGGTGGCCCAGATTATCACCTTTGGAACCCTGGCGGCTAAAGGCGTGATCCGGGATGTGGGCCGGGTGATGGATCTGCCCTACGCCCTCTGTGACCAGGTGGCCAAGATGGTGCCGGCGGAACCGGATATTACCATTGAGCAGGCCCTGCAGAAAAGCGCGGACCTGCGGAAAATTTACCTGGAGGATGAGCGGGTCCACAAGCTGCTGGACATGTCCAAGCGCCTGGAGGGGCTTCCCCGCCACGCCTCGGTACATGCGGCGGGGGTGGTCATCAGCCAGCTGCCCACCATGGAGTATGTGCCTCTGGCCCGGTCCTCCGATGGCCAGCTGACCACCCAGTTCCCCAAGGACCCCCTGGAGGAGCTGGGCCTGCTGAAGATGGACTTCCTGGGCCTGCGGACCCTGACGGTGATCCAGAACGCCGTGCGGCTGCTGGAGAAAAGCCGGGGGCTGCACCTGGATGTGGACAAGATTGACTTTGCGGACCCCAAGGTGTTTGAGACCATCTGCACCGGAAAGAACGAAGGGGTGTTCCAGCTGGAAAGCAGCGGCATGAAAAGCTTCATGAAGGAGCTGAAGCCCAAGAACCTGGAGGACCTGATCGCCGGCATCTCCCTGTACCGGCCGGGGCCCATGGACTTTATTCCCCAGTACATCAAGGGAAAGGACAATCCTCGGGCCATCCAGTACCACTGCCCGCAGCTGGAGCCCATTTTGAAGTCCACCTACGGCTGCATTGTCTACCAGGAGCAGGTGATGCAGATTGTCCGGGACCTGGGCGGCTATACCATGGGCCGCAGCGACCTGGTCCGCCGGGCCATGAGCAAGAAAAAAGAGTCGGTGATGCAGAAGGAACGGCAGAATTTCGTCTACGGCACCCCAGAAGAGGGGGTGCCGGGCTGCGTTTCCCAGGGCATTGACGCCGGGGTGGCCAACCAGATTTTTGACGAGATGACCGACTTTGCTAAATATGCTTTCAATAAATCCCATGCCGCCGCCTACGCGGTGATCACCTACCAGACAGCCTATCTCAAGTGCTATTACCCGGTGGAGTTTATGGCGGCGCTGATGACCTCGGTCATTGACAATGCCAGCAAGGTTTCCGAGTACATCGAGGTGACCCGGAACATGGGCATCTCCATTCTGCCTCCGGACATCAACGAGGGAGAGTGGGAGTTCTCCGTATCGGAGAAGCAGATCCGCTATGGCCTCTCGGCCATCAAGAGCGTGGGCCGCAGCGTCATTGAGACCATTGTGGCGGAGCGGGAGGCCGGCGGCCCCTTCCTGTCTCTGAAGGATTTTATTGACCGGATGAGCAACAAGGAGGTCAACAAGCGAACCATAGAGAGCTTTATCAAATCCGGCGCCCTGGACTGCCTCCCGGGCAACCGCCACCAGAAGATGCTGATCTACGCGGATCTGATGGATCAGAAAAACCGGGAAAAGCGGGACAGCGTCTCCGGACAGATGTCCCTGTTTGACCTGATGGGGGAGGAGGACCGGCAGGAGTTTGAGGTGCGGATGCCGGATGTGCCGGAGTATGGCCGGCAGGAGCTGCTGGCCTTTGAGAAGGAGGTGCTGGGCGTGTACATCAGCGGACATCCCCTGGAGGATGTGGCTAAGCGCTGGAAGCGGAATATCACCGCCTCCGCGGCGGATTTTGTGGTGGACCCGGACACGGGCAAGGCAGAGGTGGACGATGGGCAAATCAAGATCATTGGCGGCCTGATCACCGGAAAGAGCCTGAAGACCACCCGCAACAACCAGACCATGGCCTTTGTGACCCTGGAGGACCTTACCGGCTCCCTGGAGGTGATTGTGTTCCCCCGGGATTACGAAAACAACCGGGATCAGCTGGTGGAGGACGCCCGGGTGTTTATCCGGGGGCGGGTTTCCCTGGGGGATGAGGTGAAGGGGAAGCTGGTCTGCGAGCGGGTGATCCCCTTTGAGCCCTGGCCCCGGGAGCTGTGGGTGAAATTTCCCAACGAGGAAGCCTTCCGCCAGGGCCGGGGGCGTCTGCTGAACCTGGTGGCAGGCAAGGGCGTCACCGTCTACCTGGAGGCGGAGAAAGCGGTGAAACGGGCCCGCCCCACCGTCACCGAATCCTTTACGGAGGAGGAGCTGTACCGGATTGAAACCTTCTTCGGCAAGGAAAATGTGCGGCTGACAGAAAAAAGCCTTGAAGAAAGACTAAAAAACCGTTAAAATAATAGATTATACTGCGAAAGATGGGAGAACTATGGAGAAGGCAATCAAAACCATTGGAGTGCTGACCAGCGGGGGAGATGCCCCCGGAATGAATGCGGCGGTCCGGGCCGTGGTGCGGACTGCAATCGCGGAGGGAATTCAGGTAAAAGGGGTTATGCGCGGTTACGCCGGCCTCCTGGAGGAAGAGATCAAGGATATGGATTCCTTCAGCGTGGCGGATATTATCAACCGCGGCGGCACCATCCTATATACAGCCCGGTGCGCGGCTTTTATGGAGCCGGAGGGGCAGAAGCGGGGGGCAGAGGTCTGCCGGAAGCATGGCATTGACGGCCTGGTGATCATCGGCGGAGACGGCTCCTTCCGGGGCGCCCGGGAGCTGGCCCGGCTGGGCGTCAACACCATTGGTATCCCCGGGACCATCGACCTGGATATTGCCTGCACCGATTACACCATCGGCTTTGACACGGCCATCAACACGGCCATCAACGCCATTGACAAGATCCGGGACACCTCCACCTCCCACGAGCGGGTGAGCATTGTGGAGGTCATGGGCCGCCATGCCGGCTATATTGCCCTGTGGTGCGGTATTGGCAGCGGCGCGGAGGATATCCTGCTGCCGGAGACCTATGATCACGATGAGCAGCGGATTATTGACCGGATCATTGAGCATAGAAAAAAAGGAAAGCGGCATCATATTATTATTAATGCCGAGGGCATTGGCCACTCGGTGAGCATGGCGGCCCGGATTGAGGCGGCCACGGGCATTGAGACCCGCGCTACCATCCTGGGGCATATGCAGCGGGGCGGTATGCCGTCCTGCAAGGACCGGGTGTACGCCTCCATCATGGGGGCCAAGGCGGTGCATCTGCTGAAGGAAGGCAAGAGCGAGCGGATCATCGCCTACCGGAAGGGCGAATTCCTGGACTATGACATAGAGGAGGCGCTGTCCATGGAGAAGAGCCTGCCGGAAGAGTATGTGTCAATCAGCCGGAACCTGATCCGGTTTTAGAAAAGCAAGAGGGAAGAGTGCGGAAGCTTATGGCGGAAGAAAAAAGAACCGAAGAACAATTGTATAGTGGGAAAGTGACCGACTGCAATAAGCTGACGGAGCCGCTGACGGAGCATAAGACGCCGGAGGAGCTGTACCAGCAGCTCATTGATACCATCCGGAAGTACCATCCCTCGGACGATATTTCCCAGATCGAGAAGGCCTACCGGGTGGCCAGCGAGGCCCACAGGGAGCAGAAGCGGAAGTCCGGGGAGCCTTATATCATCCATCCTCTCTGCGTTGCCATTATCTTGGCAGAGCTGGAGATGGATAAGGAGACTATCATCGCCGGCATGCTCCACGATGTGGTGGAGGATACCAAGGTGACCCTGGAGGATATCGAACGGGACTTTGGGGATGATGTGGCGCTGCTGGTGGACGGGGTGACCAAGCTGACCCGCCTGTCCTGGAACGGGGATAAGGTGGAGATGCAGGCGGAAAACCTGCGGAAAATGTTCCTGGCCATGGCCAAGGATATCCGGGTCATCATCATCAAACTGGCGGACCGTACCCACAACATGCGTACCCTCCAGTACATGAAGCCGGAGAAACAGAAGGAAAAATCCCGGGAGACCCTGGACATCTATGCGCCGCTGGCCAGCCGGCTGGGCATCTCCAAGCTGAAGATTGAGCTGGATAACCTGGCCTTAAGCTACCTGGAGCCGGAGAAGTACAAAAAGCTGGTGGAGGACATTGACAAGCGGAAGGTGGCCCGGGAGGAGTATATCGCCAGCATTGTGGACGAGGTGAAAGCGCATCTGGCCAAGGCCGGCATTGAGGCGGAAGTCTACGGCCGGGTAAAGCACTATTTCAGCATCTACAAGAAAATGCTGGTGCAGCACAAAACCCTGGATGAGATCTACGACCTGTTTGCGGTGCGGGTGTTGGTGAACACGGTGCAGGATTGCTATGCGGTGCTGGGGCTGATCCATGAGATGTACACCCCGGTGCCCGGGCGCTTTAAGGACTACATTGCCATGCCCAAGCCCAACCGGTACCAGTCCCTCCACACCACCCTCATCGGCAAGTCCGGCACACCCTTTGAGATCCAGATCCGGACCTGCGAGATGCACCGGGTTGCCGAGTACGGTATTGCGGCCCACTGGAAATACAAGGAGGGCGGCAAGAACGGCCTTTCCAGCGAGGAGGAGAAGCTCAGCTGGCTGCGGCAGATCCTGGAGTGGCAGCGGGATATGTCCGATAACAGCGAGTTTTTGAGCAGTATCAAGAGCGGCCTCAGCCTGTTTACGGAGAATGTGTATTGCTTTACCCCCAATGGGGATGTGAAGACTCTGCCCAAGGGATCCACGCCCATTGACTTTGCCTACAGCATCCACAGCGCCGTGGGCAACCGGATGGTGGGCGCCCGGGCCAACGGGAAGCTGGTGACCATCGACTATGAGATCCAGAACGGAGACCGGATTGAGATCATCACCTCCCAGAACTCCAAGGGGCCCAGCCGGGACTGGCTGAAGTTGGTGAAGAGCCCCCAGGCCCGGAATAAGATCAACCAGTGGTTCCGGGAGCAGAACAAGGAGGACAATCTGCTCCGGGGCAAGGATCTGCTGGACAAATACTGCAAGGGCAAGGGGCTGGTCTACGGGGATCTGCTCCAGCCGGAGTATGTGGAGAAGGTCATGCGCAAGTATGGCTTCCGGGATTGGGATTCGGTGGTGGCCGCGGTGGGCCACGGCGGCCTCAAGGAAGGCCAGGTGATCAACAAGCTCCTGGATGAGAAACGCAAGGCCGAGCGGATCCAGCTGACGGACGAGGAAGTCATGCAGGCGGTGGCAGACCACAAGAAGCCGGCGGTGAAGCGGACCAAAAACGGCATTATTGTGGAGGGGCTGGGAGACCTGGCCGTCCACTTCTCCAAGTGCTGCAATCCCATCCCCGGGGATGAGATTGTGGGTTTTGTAACCCGGGGCCGGGGCATTTCCATCCACCGGACCGACTGCGTGAACATTCTGAACCTGCCGGAGGTGGACCGGAGCCGCCTCATTGACGCCGAGTGGCAGATCCCTGAGGGGGGCGGCGAGCGCTATGTGGCGGAGCTGGTGCTCTATGCCCGGGACCGGATTGGCCTGCTGGCGGACATTTCCCGGGTGCTGGCGGAAGATGAGATAACCATAACATCGTTGAATTCCCGGACGAACAAACAGGGAATCGCGACCTTCCATGTGAGCTTTGAGACGGCCGGCGTGGAGGAAATCCAGCGCGTCATGGCCCGACTGCGCCAGATTGGAGGAGTCGTGGATATACAGAGGTCAATCGGATGAGTGAAAAATTGGAGATTCAGTATCGGGTGCTGGGAGCCATCGGCACCAACGTGTATTTTTTGATTAACAAGGAGACCCGGGAGACCCTGCTGGTGGACCCGGCGGACAACGCGGACTACCTGCTGGAGCAGTGCCGGCTCCGGGATTACCACCTGGTGGGGATTCTGCTGACCCACGGTCACTTTGACCACATCTACGCCATTCCGGATCTGAAGAAGGCGGTGGATGTGCCGGTGTACGCCTACTGGGAGGAGGAGAAGCTGCTGGGGGACGCCTGGATGA
>CAZSAF010000147.1:0-6922 GCA_964604605.1 uncultured Lachnospiraceae bacterium | reverse complement strand
TTCCAGGAACGTCTCATTCTGCACCGCCGCCCAGTAGATCCGGGCCATGTCCTCTGCGGTGGTGTAGTGGTTTTCGTCAAACAGGCCGTGGGGATTGGCAAAATGGGAGTTCACCGCCCCCAGCTCCTGGGCCCGCTGGTTCATCTCCTCCGCAAAGGCCTCCACGGAACCGGACATGTACTCCGCCAAGGCGTAGGCCGCTTCATTGGAGGATTTCAGCAGCAGAAGGTACAGGCAGTCCCGAACCGTCATCTGGTCCCCCTCCGCCACCAAACCGCTGCGCCCGTCCGCCTCAATATCCTCCACGGAATTTTTGGAAAAGGTGAGGGTGTCATCCAGATCACAATTTTCCACAATCAAGAGTGCCGTCAGCACCTTGGTGATGCTGGCCGGGTACAGCGTCTCATCGGCATTCTTTTCATAGAGAATGGCACCGGACTTCAGGTCAATAAGGCAGGCTGCTTCCGAGGAAATTTCCGGTCCGGCAGGCCAGCCTTCCGCCTCCCGGTAATCCTCGGTAACCCGGTCTACCCTTCCGCCGGCGGCCAAAGCGCCCACCGGCGCTGTTAACAATATCAGCACGGCAAACAAAAAACTGCAAATTTTTCCAATCTGTCTTTTCATAGGATCCTTTCATTTCAGCGGCACATGCCGCTGACATTCCGGCGGCCGGTTCCCGGAACCTGGCCGCCTTGACCAACGGATTTCGTTCCTATTATACTCAAGGACAGCCGTCTGCGCAATCCCCCTGTGTGCGGCGGCTTTGTTGCCCCCAAGGCAGTCACCGAAAAGTGGCGAGCCGCATACACTATAGGAAAGAAGGTATGAGGAGCTTTTCTGTGGCAGAGACGATTATTATTGATGCGGGACACGGAGGTCGTGACCCTGGAGCGGTTTACCAGGGGCGAAAAGAGTCGGACGATGTGCTCCGCCTGGCATTGGCCCTGGGAGACCGCTTGAAACAGGCCGGCTACAATGTGCTCTACACCCGCACCACTGACGTGTACAATACTCCTTATGAGAAGGCAGTCATCGGCAACAATTCCGGCGCGGACCTGTTTGTATCCCTCCACCGGAACGCAGTGGAGCAGCCTAACACCTCCACCGGTGTGGAGACACTGGTTTACAAAGATACCGGGCTTCCCGGGGAGCTGGCGCGAAACATCAACGCACAGCTTTCGGAACTGGGCTTTGCGGATCGGGGCGTCATCGAGCGTCCCGGCCTGGTGGTACTGCGCCGCACCCAGATGCCGGCGGTGCTCATTGAGGCGGGCTTCATCAATAATGAGGAGAACAACGCCCTCTTTGACGAGCAGCTGGAGGAGATTGCGAGGGCCTTTGCCAGCCGCAGCAACGCGGACCGTCTCCGGGATCGGCTGATCAACGATGGCTTCCCAGCGTTTACCATTCTGCGGGATGGAATGTACAAGGTGCAGGTGGGAGCCTACCGAAATCTGGAGAATGCCATCCGTATGGAACAGGTCCTGCGGGGGAAAGGCTACAGCACCTTTATCTCAAACAACTGAAAACGGGTATGGAAAAAGCCTTCCGGCAGCAGTGGAGCCTGCCGGGAGGCTTTTTCCGAAATATCCTGGAATATTCCCTGTCAGAAGGAAGCACGCGCCTCACCCGCACGGGAAAGACTCCGGAATACCTGATATGTCCGGTACAGGTAGACCAGTTTGACACTGCTCACCACAATCATGCCAATGGCTCCAGCTATGGCCAGCAGTCCTCCCAGACTCAGGAAAATCAACATGAGCAGCGCTCCCCCCCCAGCGTAGCAACCACACAGCGAAAATACCATTTCCAGAGCTTTTCCCATTTTTCGGGAGACATCTCCTGCTGAAAGAGCGTTTGGCTTCCGGTTTCCGCCCTTCGGAGATCATACAGAATTTCCGCATGCCCCTGCATCTCCTCATACTCAGAGACCAGTCCCACAACTGCCAAAGGAAGCGTAATCAGCAGCGTCCATCCCGGCACATGCGCGCCAAAAATCCCATTTAGGATCCGATTGGCAACACTGGTGACCAGGCAGCAGATGCCGGCAATCCGGTACTGTCCCTCCTGCTCAGAGAGTTTCAGGAGAATCAGGCCATAGGCCAGCTGGCAGGCGCCTCCCAGAACCCCTCCCCAGAGCGGCAGGGCCGGAAACCAGGCGGCAATCAGATCGGTGGTCATCCGATCTGCCAGAACACTGGGGACAATCAGCCAGAACAAAATGCCCAGCCAGCGGGATAAAAACAGATTTTTCCGGTTCGCCTCCGCCCGGACCGCCTCCCTTTTCTCCTGGCCATTGGTTTCTGCTATAAGCCGTCCTCTGTTCTCTATAATTTTAAAACTTTTGATTTTATTGTGTCATAATAATGCGGTTTATTCCACCCAAAAACAAAAAATACTTATATCTTTTAAAAGTTCTCAAAAATAGGGATTTCTGCTGCCCACTGAGTATTCAGTCATTCTTATTCCCAAGAGATACACAATCGCAGGCCCTCGCTTTGGTGCCTTGCAATCCCCGCCCCCCTGTGTTACACTGGATTGGATTTCAAGGATTTCGATAAGAATCAGCACCCCAGAAAGCGAGGATCAATATGGAAGATTCCTGCCGCATACTGGCGGATACCGCCGTACTGGCCGGAGAAATCATGCTGAAGGCCGGGGCGGAGACCTGCCGGGTGGAGGATACCATCCGCCGGATTCTTCACACCTCCGGCTTTGAGCACTGCGAGGCCTTTGTTGTAACCACCGGCATCATTGTCACCCTGGAGGACCCCCGTGGAGGGATGATCAGCCTCAGCCGGCGGGTTCGGGAAAAGAGCACCAACCTGGGCAATATCGATCTGGTAAACACCATCTCCCGCCGTTTCTGCCAGGGGGAGGCGACGCTGGAAGATACCTACCGGCAGCTGAAGGAGCTGAAGCCGGTGAGCTATCCGGCCTGGCTCACCTACCTCTGCATGGTGGCCACCGCCGCCTGCTTTACCTGGATTCTGGGCGGCAGCGCAGCGGAATGCGCCGTGGCAGCTGTCAACGGCCTGTATTTCATTGGCAGCCGGATTCTCAACCGGGTGCTGCACCTGAACGATTTTGTCTTTAACATGGTCGCCTCCTTCCTGATGTCTTTTACCTGTATGGCAATCCAGGCATTGTGGCTGCCGGCACTCCAGATGGAACCGGCCATTGCCGGCTCCATCATGGCACTGCTGCCGGGCCTGGCCATGACCAACGGCATCCGGGACACCCTGGAGGGGGACTATATGTCCGGCGCGGCCCGGGTGATTGAGGCCTTTGTGATTGCCGCCTCCCTGGCACTGGGAATCGGCGTCGGCATGGAGTGCTGCCGCCGACTTTTGTCTCTGTGGGAAGGAGGGATCCTATGACGCTACTCGCCCATGCGATCGGCTCCTTTGGCGCGGTTGTCACCCTGGGGCTGATTTTCTGTGTCCCCCGCCGTTTTCTGATCCGGGCCGGCCTGGTGGGCGCAGCCGGCTGGTGTATTGATCAGGCCCTATTGTCCGCCGGCGCCCATGAGATGTCCGCCATGTTTGTCTCTGCCATGCTGGCTGCCGTCATCTCCCACCTCTTTGCCCGCCGCTTCAAGGCACCGGTGACCATCTTCCTGGTCCCCGGCATTCTCCCGCTGGTTCCGGGAGTGGGCATGTACCGGATTGCCTATGCGGTCTTTCAGGAGGACAATGCCACGGCCAGCCACTACTTTATCTACACCCTGCAGATGGCGGCCATGATTGCTATTGCCATTTTTGTCACCGACACCTTCTTTAAGATTATCCGGCGGCATCGGCACTAGGGGCAGGTGAAGGCCTCACTGCCGGCCGCACCGAAAGGCCTCCGGCAGGTGGGGCTCCTCCACATCTTCACAGGCCTGGGCTGCCGCCGTCTCCTCCACCACCTGCTGGACCGGCCGAATTTCCCTTCCCGCAATCCAGTAGTTCCCATCCATGGCTGCGGTAGGCTCATCCAGCCGCTCCTCCTCCGGAAGTTCCAGTGTTTCCGCCAGACAGGAAGCGGAAACCATGGCCACCGCCAGGGCCGCAGCGCCCGCCCGGTCGTAAAACAGCAGGAACACCGGCATGGCTACCAGGCCCACCAGGGATTTGCCCAGGCGCCGGCGCATTTTCGTCACCTCCCGGGCCGTAATACCGGAATCCTGCTGAATCCGCTGCTCCGCCTCTCCCTGATGCATGCGGCTGACCAGCTGCCAGTCCCCCTCCAAAATCTGCCGGTAGGCAGTGTTTTGCAGCTCCTCCTCCACCTGGGCGCACAGGCCGGTTCCCACCGTCTCCGCCGCCCTTCCCAGAATCACGCTGAAAACCACCCCGGCCAGGCCCAGAAGCAACACCTGTCCGGCCGGGCGGCTCAGGGGCCTCTCTGCCAGAAGAGCCGCCTGCCCGGCAAAGGCAATGGCCAGGAGCAGCAGAATTTCCGATGCCGCATCCAGGATCCGGCACAGCACCTGCCGGCTTCGATACTTGGGATTCACCACCAATTTTCCCTCTTTCACACCTATACCTCCCTGTGAAAAACATCATCGAAATGGAACGTTTTCTCTGCGGAAGGCAGCAGCACAAAAAAGACTGCGGGAACACCCGCCGCGCCGCTGCTTTCTCCGCAAAACGCTTTTGTAGCTTCCGGGGCCCAGCCCCTTCGCCTGGTATTTCCACAGTCCTCTGGTATCTCTGTATTTGGTTTTTCTTTTCTCGGCAGGTGCCCTACAGCAGCGGCGCCACCAGACGCAGCGTTTTCCCTGCCAGTTTTTTGATCAGCGGGAACTCCTGGCAATTGGCCAGGGTAATCCGCTGGCAATGCCGCAGGGTTGCCTGAAAATCGTCCTCCACCTGGGCCACCACCGGGTTGTCGTAGACAAACACGCCGCACTCAAAATGCAGGTACAGGCTCCGGAAGTCCAGGTTGATGGTCCCCACCGTGCACACATCGTCATCGCTGACAAAGGACTTGGCATGGACAAACCCCGGTATATACTCGTAGATTTTCACCCCTGCCCGGATCAGCTCCGGGAAATGGATCCGGGCCACTAGGTAGGCATACTGCTTGTCCGGAATGTGAGGCAGAATCAGCTTCACATCCACCCCCCGCTTGGCCGCGTATTTCAGAGCCGTATTCATCTCATCATCCAGGATCAGATAAGGGGTACAGATATGCAGGTAATCCCGGGCGTGCTGGATGATATCCAGGTACACCAGCTCGCCCACCCGCTCGTTGTCCAGGGGGCTGTCCCCGTAGGGGATCATATAGCCCCGGGCCGGGTGCGGCAGGGTGATCTCCGACCGCAGATAGCGGGTGTAGGACTCCGGCGCCAGGCCGCTGATGTTCCACATTTGCAGGAACATCATGGTAAAGCTCTTCACCGCGTCTCCCCGCACCATCACCGCTGTATCCTTCCAATGGCCAAAACGTACTTTCTGATTAATATACTCATCTGCCAGATTAACGCCGCCGGTAAAAGCCGTGTGGCCGTCTATCACCAGGATTTTCCGGTGATCCCGGTTGTTCTGTACGGTGGTCAGCACCGGCCGCACCGGGGAAAACACCTTGCACTGGATGCCGCATGCAATCATCTCCTTCGGATAATCGTAAGGCAGACGGCCCAGGGTATTGGTTCCGTCGTACATAAAGCGGATTTCCACCCCCTGTTTGGCCTTTCGCCTGAGGATCTCCAGGACACTGTCCCACATGATCCCCGGCTCCACAATAAAGTATTCCAGAAAGATGAATTTCCGGGCCTTCTCCAGCTGGCGCTTCATCTCCTCAAACTTGTCCTCTCCCAAAGGGAAGTAGGTGACTTCCGAATTCCGGTAAACCGGATACCCGCCGTACAAATCAATGTAGCGGGCCAGGTTTGCCACCTCCGGGTTGTCCCGGCGCAGCGCTTCCGCCACCGCCGGATCCTGCTTCAGGTAAGGGGCGGTTTCTTTGACCATCACCCGAAGCTTTCGGTTGATCACCCGGCATCCCACCTGGGTTTTCAGGAACACATAGAACAAGGTTCCCATCACTGGCACCGCCAGCACCATAATCAGCCAGGAAATCTTAAAAGAGGAACTGATCTCCCGGTTGATAATATGGATCACCAGCAACACGCTGAGCACCGTAATCAGGGAATACACAAAAACACTGTATCCCTCCAGCCAGTTGAAAATCAAAAACAAGCTGGCCAGCTGCAGGATCAGCAGGAAAAAAATAACCATCGTGCGGCCAAACACGACCTGCTTTAACCCTCTTTTTCCGGCTTGTATCTTATGATCGATCACAAAATTTCTCCCTTATCCCATCCTTGCTGCCTTTTCAGCGTATCTTTGGAACGGCGGTTTTCGGATATGCAACCGCTTTTCCTAATTTATTATGCTTCCAAAAGTTTTCTCTGTCAAGCAGCTTTTTCCCCCTGTTTTTGACAAAGCCCGGCACCTTTGGTATAATGACCGCAAAGCAGACACAAACCGCCCGCAAGCAGGCGGCACAGCGCCCGTCGGCCGGGCAGTCAGGAGGAAATATGAGTTACGCAGACACACTGTTTATAGAAAACTGCCGGGACATCCTGGAAAACGGCGTCTGGGACACCGATTACCCGGTACGCCCCCGGTGGGAGGATGGTACCCCGGCCCACACGGTAAAAAAGTTCGGCATGATCAGCCGCTATGACCTGTCCCGGGAATTTCCCATGATGACGCTCCGGCGCACCGCCTGGAAGTCTGCCTTGGACGAGCTTTTATGGATCTGGCAGAAAAAGTCCAACAACATCCACCAGCTGAACAGCCATATCTGGGATTCCTGGGCGGACGAAACCGGCAGCATTGGCAAGGCCTACGGCTATCAGCTGGGGGTCAAGCACCAGTATGCGGAGGGAATGTTCGACCAGGTGGACCGGGTGCTGTACGACCTGAAG
>CAZSAF010000146.1:0-6937 GCA_964604605.1 uncultured Lachnospiraceae bacterium | reverse complement strand
ATTCCTTTTTTTGTCCGTCCGAGGGGGAGCGCCCTGGGATGTACGGCAGGCTCCGGCCCGCCAGCTTATGCGATGGGAATCCATGTTCTGGAGTGAGAGGAAGCCAGTGAGCTTCGACCGCTAAAATCTACCGAAAGAGAGGTACTTTTTATGTCGAAGAACCAATCCAACGCGGCCGTCCTGCGGATGGTCATGCTTGCCATGCTCATTGCCATCGGCGTGGTCATCTCCCCGATTCTGCGGGTGGAGGGCATGTGCCCCATGGCCCACCTGGTGAACATCACCTGCTCCGTTTTTATGGGGCCCTGGTATTCCCTGCTCTGCGCCACCCTCATTGGCATCATCCGGATGCTGTTCATGGGCATTCCGCCCCTGGCCCTCACCGGCGCGGTGTTCGGGGCCTTTCTCTCCGGCGTCCTCTACCGGGCCTCCGGCGGCAAGATCCTCATGGCGGTTCTGGGAGAGGTCATTGGCACCGGTATCATTGGCGCCATCGTCTCCTATCCGGTGATGACCTACCTGGTGGGCCGCACCGGCCTCACCTGGTTGTTCTACGTGCCCTCCTTCATCGGCGGCACCCTCATCGGCGGCACCATTGCCTTTCTGTTTTTAAAGGCTCTGGCCCGCAACCATATGCTGGGCAAAATTCAGGCTTCTCTGGGGGTGAATGTGTATGACAGAAAAAAGCATAACGCTGCTTCCGACAGCCAGGCAACGGCTTAGGGAGCAGGCTCCGCTGATTCACTGCATTACCAATCCCATCTCCATCAACGACTGCGCCAACGGGCTGTTGGCCCTGGGAGCCCGCCCCATTATGGCGGAACATCCGGAGGAGGTGGAAGAAATCACGGCTTCCGCCGCGGCCCTGGCCGTCAATCTGGGGAATATCACCGACGCCCGCATGGAGTCTATGCTGCGCGCCGGCCGGAAAGCCCGGGATCTGGGAATTCCCCGGATCATAGACGCGGTGGGAACCGGCTGCAGCCGCCTGCGCCGGACCTATGCCGGACAGTGGATCCAGGCGTGCCGCCCCTCCGTCATCAAAGGAAACATGGCGGAGATCAAGACCCTCTGGGGCGATACCGTCTCCTCCACTGGCATTGACGCCGGGGAAGGGGACCAGCTGACCCGGGAGAATCTGGAGGCCAGCATCTCCGCCGCCCGGAAGCTTGCCCGGCACACCGGCGCCGTAATCCTGGCCAGCGGCCCCACAGACCTGATCACCGATGGGGAGACGGCCTTCCTGGTGCAAAACGGTTCGGCCCAGATGGGACGGCTCACCGGCACCGGCTGTATGTTGGGGGTGCTCACCGCCGCCTTTCTGGCCGTGCTGCCCCCACTTTCGGGAGTCCTGACCGCCGCTGTGTTCTTTGGCATCTGTGGGGAAACCGCCCAGACGGACCAGGGTATGGGAAGTTTCCATGTGCGGCTTTTGAATGCCCTGGACCGACTGCCCGACCCGGTGCTTTTGGAGCGGGCGCAGGTCATCGTCTGGACCCCGTAAAAGAAGTTCAAACAATAGGAGGAACGCATATGAATCCTGTGGATCTGACTTTATACCTGGTCACAGACAGTTCCTACCACACGGAGGAGAGCTTTCTGCGGACCATAGACGAAGCCTGCCAGGGAGGCGTGACGTTGGTGCAGCTCCGGGAGAAATCCGGCGGACAGGATTATCTGAACCTGGCCTTCCGGGTGAAAGAGATCACCGACCAGTACCGGATTCCCCTGATCATTGACGACCGGGTGGACGTGGCCATGGCCTGCGGCGCCGCCGGCGTCCATGTAGGCCAGTCGGATCTGCCGGTTTCCTGGGCACGAAAGCTGATGGGGCCGGACAAGATTGTGGGCGCCACCGCCAAGACGGTGCCCCAGGCCCTGGAGGCCTACAAGCAAGGCGCCGACTATCTGGGTGTGGGGGCCATCTACCCCACCACCACCAAGGTGGTGACCATTCTCACCAAGGTGGAGACCCTGAACGACATCTCCCAGGCTGTGCCCATCCCCCTGGTAGCCATCGGCGGGCTCAACGCCGGCAACCTGGATAGTCTAAAGGGCGCCGGCATGAGCGGCATTGCGGTGGTCTCCGCCATTATGAAATCGGAGACGCCCCGGGAAACCGCGGCGGAGCTGAAACGGCTGAGCCAAGAGCTGCTGGCTGCCCGTCTGAAACACTAAAGGGAGCTGTGTGCCGGCGCCTCTTTGGGAAAGCGCACGGTGATCTGCGTTCCCTGGCCCAATTTGCTGGTCAACTGCAGCTTTGCCTGGTGATACTGGGCCCCGTGCTTGACAATGGAGAGCCCCAGGCCGGTGCCGCCGGTTTCCTTGGACCGGCTCTTGTCCACCCGGTAAAACCGTTCAAACACCCGGCTCTGGCTTTCCTCCGGAATGCCGATGCCCGTGTCGGTTACAGACAGAAGGATGCTCTTCTTTTCCGGCCTGACGGCAATCTCCACACTGCCGCCAGGCCGGTTGTATTTCACCGCATTGTCGCAGAGGTTGCTGATCATCTCCTCCAGAATCCGCCGGTTTCCGGAAATGGTCCCCGGCCGGCCGGTCACAGTTAGCTGCACCTGCTTCTGCTCAGCCATCTCCTGAAAGCGGCCGCCAATCTCCTGGGCCAGCGCCAACAACTCCACCGGCTGCTTCTCGGCGCCGCCGCCCCCCTCGTCCAGCTGGGACAGATTGATAATGTCCTGGACCAGTGTCATCAGGCGGCTGGCTTCCTTATAAATCTTTTCAGAGAACCGGGGAACATCCCCCGGAGATACCATGCCGTTTTTCAGCAGCTCCGCATAGCCGGAAATGGACTGGAGGGGGGTTTTCAGCTCGTGGGAGACGTTGGCGGAAAACTCCCGCCGCTGCTGCTCCGCCTCCTGCCGCTCCGTCACATCCAACAGCAGCAGGGTGGCGCCCTTCAGGCTTCCCTCGGTCCAGACCGGCGTGGTCAGGATCTGATAAATCCGCCCCCGCAGGGCCATCAGCCCCTCCCCGTTCTCTCCGCTCAGAGCCTTCTCCACCGTTCGCTGCATGATCTCATTCCGGCTGACCCGCAGCACATTGTGATGCACGGCGTCCTCCCCGGCCACCTGGAAAATCTGGCTGGCGCTGGCATTCATGGAAATCACGCTTCCCTGGTTATCCAGCACCAGCAGGCCCTCCTTCATGTGGTCCGTAATGTCCTGAAATTCTTTTTTCTGATCCTGCAGCGCCTGCATACCTTCTTCAATGGAATGCTTCTGCTTGGAAATCCGGTGCAGCAGCGGCACCAGCTCCTCGTAGGATTCCTCCTCCAGAGGGTTTTCCAGGTCCAGATCGTTTAAAGGCTCTATGATGCGCCGGGTCTGCCGCCGGGCCAGAATCAGGGACAGCAGCACAGCGCACAGGACAATCCCAGCCAGATAGGGAATGCCGGAAACCATCATGCCGAACACGCTCTCCACCGTCTTGGCCACCCGCAGCACCGTGCCGTCTGCCAGCCGCACCGCATAGTAAAAATTCTGCTGCCCCATGGTACTGGAAAGCCGCGCCTCCTGTCCGGTGCCGCTGCGCAGGGCCTGCTGCACCTCCGGGCGTTCCAGATGGTTATCCAGGTCTTCCTCCTCCGCCTCATTATCAAAGAGCACGTCCCCGTCCGCGGCAATCCAGGTGAGGCGGGTATCCCCATACTGCTGCTGGATCCGGTTCAGATAATCCGCCCCCTGGCCTTCCACACCTGCCGCCAGATAAGCGGCCTCGGACCGCACCTCATCCTGCATACTCTGATAGAACTCCCGGTAGATCAAAATGGAGATGGCCAGGGTGGTCACCACAATAGCCAGTATCGCCAGCAGGCTCATGCTGCGGAAGATTCTTCTTTTCACCGGTGTCCTCCCATCCGGTAGCCCACACCGCGGACCGTTTCAATCTCCTGCCCTGCCTCCCCCAGCTTGCTCCGGAGGGTTCGGATATGTACGTCCACCGTGCGGGTCTCCCCGTCAAAATCGTACCCCCATATATGCACCAGCAGCTGGTCCCGGGTCAGCACCCGGCCCTTGTTTTCCAGCAGATACTGGAGCAGATCAAACTCCTTCAGAGTCAGAACCACCTCCTGATCCCCCACATACACCCGGCGCTCCTCCACATCCAGCTGAATGGGGCCCGCAGAGAGCAGGGAAAGCTTAGGCGCCCGGCCGGCCCGCCGCAGCACCGCCTTCACCCGGGAGACCAGCTCCATCATGCCAAAGGGCTTGGCCAGGTAGTCATCGGCGCCGCCGTCCAGCCCCTTCACCTTGTCATACTCACTGCCCTTGGCCGTAGCCAGGATAATGGGGATCTCGCTGGTGCTGCGCCGTCCCCGGATTTTCCGCAAAATAGACAGGCCGTCCTCATCCGGCAGCATAATATCCAGGAGGACCAGCTCCGGTGTCTCCCTCTCCAGGGCCTCAAAAAAGCTGGCGCCGTCCGCAAAGCCCTCCGCCTTAAAGCCGGTGGCACGGAGCGTGTACACCTCCAGCTCCCGAATGTTGTCATCGTCTTCTACACAATAGATCATAATCCGTTTCCTTCCTTTTCCAAAGATCGGGGCACCCGCCGGGCTCCCTCCAATCAGCATCCGGACTGGTACCAGCATAACATAAGTTTCTCAAAACTTCCACTGGTCCCTGGGTATTTCTCTGTCCGGGCGCCTTAATCCACCGGCTTTGCCCCCCGCCGGTGGACGCCGGTGATGGCAAACTCCACCCACTCGGCAATGTTCACCGCATGGTCCGCAATCTTCTCCAGGTACTTGGCGATCATCAGCAGATCCAGGGCGCACTCCGCCCCCTCCCAGTTCTGTTCCTTCAGCAGTTCCTGCTTCATACGCACAAAACCCTCGTCCACCACATCGTCCTCCAGGATCACCCACTTGGCCAGCTCCAGATCCATATTGACATAGGAATCCACGCTTTTGGTCACCATCTGGATGGCGCTGGACGCCATATCCGCCAGCGGGAAGCGGCTGGCGTAAAAACACACGTCCGCCGTCAGCACAATTTCCGCAATATCCCCCGCCTGCTCTCCAATGCGCTCCATGTCCGTAATCATCTTCAACGCGGCGGAGATCTGCCGCAGGTCCCGGGCCACCGGCTGCTGATGCAGCAGCAGCTTCAGGCAAAGGGACTCCACATCCCGCTCCTTTTTGTCGGTTTCCTCCGCAATCTTCACGGCGGTCTGGGCTTTCTGCAGGTCATTTTCCAATACTGATTCCACCGCGCTGCGGATAGCCCGCTCACACAGGGCCCCCATTTGAATCAGCGCCGTATGCAGTTCCTCCAACTGCTTGTCAAACTGGTTTCTCATTCCTTACCTCCTGCTGCCAGTTTTATGCGTTTTCTCCCCCATATTTCTACAGGGAACGTTTTTTGCGCCACGACAAAAAATCCGGGAAGATGCCTGAATCTGTCACCCCCGAACCATTTTTTGCTGCTTTTCGTGTGCACTTTTTCTCTTCCGTCCATATCTTTTATAAAATATCACCCCCATGTAAAGACAACCGATTGTCTTATGTAAAATTTGCGTAAAATTTTCGCGCTATGTGCGGAAGTCCCACCGGCCAAGCCCTAGAAAATTCTTGGAAAAGCTGGTCAAAACAGCGTTTTTATGGTAGACTGGAAAAGCGAGCAGGCAGAAAGGAAGGAAAAATTACCATGGCATTGTTACAGGACTGGCAAGATTACGCGGAAAAACAGGGGCCTACCCAGCAGGCGGCCCAGGCATTCTGGACCCGTTACTTCCAGAGAGAAAAGGAAGTATATGAAAAGCTTCTGGAGGAGACGGAACCGGTATCCGGCACCGTGCAGGAGCTGGCAGACCGCTACGGTATGGATCTCCATGAGATGACCGGTTTTCTGGACGGCATCAATGACAGCCTCAAGGAGCCCAACCCCATTGACACCATGGAGGCGGACACGGTGGTCAGCCTGGATTATGATAAAGAACTGTTGTACAAGAATATGGTGGATGCCAAGGCCGAGTGGCTGTACCAGCTGCCCCAGTGGAACGCCCTGCTGACACCGGAGCGCCAGAAAGAGCTTTACAAGGAGCAAAAGCGTTCCGGCATCATTGTCAAAGGGCCCAAAATCGGCCGGAACGATCCCTGCCCCTGCGGCAGCGGCAAGAAGTACAAGTTCTGCTGCGGAAAAGTGAAATAATCCGGAAATAAAGTTTCCGATGGAACGAAAAAGGAGCCATGTTCCCTTCCCGGGTGTGGCTCCCTTTTTCTGCGCTTTTATCCCATTATAACTGGTATTTCTCTTTCTCCACCGGCTCATAGGGGGCCAGGCACAGAGGAATAAAGTATCCCTGGCCATGGCTGCAGACCGGGCACTGGGGCGGCACATCGGTTCCTTTGTGGATGTGGCCGCAGTTGAGGCAGATCCAGAAGGTGGTCTCCTGGGAGTGATACAGCTCCCCTTTCTCCAGCAGCTCCGCAAAGTATCCAAACCGGTCCCCGTGGGTCTTTTCAATGTCCGCAATCAGATAGAAGGAGGCAGCAATCTTTTTGAACCCTTCCTCGTTGGCCTTGTCCCCAAACTGCTGGTACACATCATCATGCTCCTCGTACTCGTTGTGCTGGGCCATCCGCAGCAGTTCCGCCGTGGTATCCCCAATGTCCACCGGGTAGGTGCCGTCTATGGTCATGGTCTCCCGGCCGCCTCAGTCAGGTGCTTGTAGAAAATTTCCGCATGCCCCTTCTCCTGCTCCGACGTGTACAGGAAGAAGGCTGCCACCGCGTCCAGCCCCTCCTTTTTGGCCTGCCCCGCCGCCAGGGTGTACCGGTTCCGGGCCTGGCTTTCCCCGGCAAAGGCGCGCATCAGATTCTTTTTGGTTTCGCTCTGATTAAAATCCATGGAGAAACATTCCTTAGTTCACTTCGCATAAAGCATGACAAGTTCATAGGTCGATATGACCGATG
>CAZSAF010000145.1:0-6997 GCA_964604605.1 uncultured Lachnospiraceae bacterium | reverse complement strand
GGCCGCTGCGCTGTACCGTCACCCGCACCTGGGCGGTGGCGGAAAGGCTTTCCAGCCGGGTCTGCAGCTGCTCCAGGGATGTCACAGCCACCCCGTCCAGAGCCGTCAGAATATCCCCGCTCTGAATTCCCGCCAGATAGGCCGGCTTTCCGCTGACGCACTGGGTAATGTAAACCCCCTGGGGGATCTGCCGCTCTGCCGCAATCTCCGTTGTCACCGTCTGCCCTTTGATGCCCAGGGAAGCAATGGCCTCCCCGTTCATAAGCTTTTCAATCTTCCCCTTCAGCTCCGAGATGGAAAGGGCACGGATCACATTGGCCCGCTCCGAAGAACTGTACCGGGTGGTAATCCACCCCACCACCTCGCCGTTCAGATTCAGCAGAAAGCCGGAGGCGGAAGACGCACCTGCCATATCCGTGTAGAGCAGGCGCACCTGGCTGTCCTCCTCCTGCACATTGCTGTTCACATACGAGATCATCCCAAATCCAATGGACCGGATGGTACCCTGCGGGCTGCCCATGGCCACCACCGGGGTACCCTGGGTGGTCAGATAGGAATTGCCCAGGGTGATAGCCTGCACATAGCTGCGGGTGCTGCCGTCCAGGCTGCTCACCGGCACGGAAACCACCGCCATGCCCGTGGTGCTGTCCGTCTGCTTGCAGGTACCGTAGGCCTCTCCGCGGTTTCCAAAGGAAACGTGCATGGTCTCCTGCCCGCTCACCAGTTCCGCGTCCGTCAGAATCAGCACTTCCTGGCTGGTGATGGCTGCCACCATGCCGCACCCCTGCCGGTCGCTGGAAATCTCATTGTCAAACCAGTCCAAATCCGTGGTGGAAACCGTAATCACCACCAGGCTCTTGTTGGCCTCCGTGATCATGCTGTTCAGGGACGTATACATGCTGGCCACGTCCGCCAGGTCCAGGTTGTTTCGCTCCACCGCAGCCGCCACCAGGGATTCCAGCTCGTCCCGGTCCACCGTCACCAGATTGGACTGGGTGGTCTCCTCCGAGGACGCCTCCGCGGCATCGGTATCCGCGGGCGCTGCCAATGTATCGTCCCGGGCCAGGGATATGTCCTCCTGCGGCTCGGTCTCCCCAAACCGCCCTTCCCAGAAGGGCTGGGATACCACAAAGGCCAGGCTGGAGGTCACACCAAATACCAGGGCCAGGGCCAGGGTCCATAGGAGGGCTCGTCCCCTCCGGCGCGGCTTCTCCTGCTTCACAATGGTCTCACGGATAAATTCTCGTTTGTCGTTCATTTCTTCCTGGGAATCATCACGGGGGATATCAGCCATCGCGCAATTACCTCCATGGGGCTATTATAGTGGATTTTTGTCCCTTTGTGAAGCATTTTCCGGCGGAAACTTCCCCACGGCACACTGGACAGGGTATGGGTCCTGTGCTATACTTTCGGTATGAATGAGAAAGCATATAAAACCCTGGAATTTCATAAGATTCTGCATAAATTGACGGATTTGGCCCACACCCCCGCGGGTAAGGAGCTCTGCCGGCAGCTGACGCCCCTGACGGACATCGGCGCCATCCGGCGGGCCCAGAAGGAGACCAGCGATGCGGAGATGCGCATTATCGCCAAGGGAAGCCTTTCCTTCTCCGGCGTCCGGGATATCCGCCCGGCGGTGAAGCGGCTGGAGGTGGGCAGCTCCCTGAGCATCCCGGAGATGCTGCAGATTGGCTCCCTGCTCACCGTGGCCGCCCGGGCCAAGGGCTATGGCCGCCGGGAGGACCGGGAGGACCCGGATTCCCTGGAGGAGCTGTTTGCCGCCCTGGAGCCTCTGACGCCCCTGCGCCAGGCCATTGAGCGGTGCATCCTCTCCGAGGAGGAGATCAGCGATGATGCCAGCCCCGGCCTGCGCCATGTGCGCCGGTCCATCCGCAGCGCCAACGATAAGATCCACACCCAGCTGAACGCCCTGGTGGTCAGCTCCCGGAACTATCTGCAGGACGGGGTCATCACCATGCGGGACGGCCGCTACTGCCTGCCGGTGCGCCAGGAGTACCGCTCCCAGGTGCCTGGCCTGATCCACGATTACTCCAGCAGCGGTTCCACCGCCTTCATTGAACCCATGTCCGTGGTCAAGCTGAACAACGAGCTGCGGGAGCTGGAGATTCAGGAGCGCAAGGAGATTGAGGCGGTGCTGGCGGACCTGAGCAACCAGGCGGCGGAGCACAGCGGAGAGCTGGAGCAGAACTTCCGCCTGTTGACCCAGTTGGACTTCATCTTTGCCAAGGCCATGCTCTCCCGGTCCTACAAGGGCACGGAGCCGGTGTTCAACACGGAGCGGCAGATCCACATCAAGCAGGGCCGCCACCCGCTGCTGCCGGCCAAGACCGTGGTGCCGGTGGACGTGTGGCTGGGCAAGGACTTTGACCTGCTGGTGGTCACCGGCCCCAACACCGGCGGCAAGACCGTATCCTTAAAAACCATCGGCCTGTTCACCCTCATGGGCCAGGCGGGGCTGCACATTCCGGCGGCCGTCGGCTCCCGTCTGGGAGTGTTCCAGGATGTGTTTTCGGACATCGGGGACGAGCAGAGCATTGAGCAGAGCCTCAGCACCTTCTCCGCCCACATGACCTCCATTGTACGGATTTTAAAGAGCGCGGACGAAAATTCCCTGGTGCTCTTTGACGAGCTGGGCGCCGGCACCGACCCCACCGAAGGGGCGGCCTTGGCCATGGCCATCCTCTCCCGGCTGCACCGCCGGGGCATCCGCACCGTAGCCACCACCCACTACAGTGAGCTGAAGATCTACGCCCTGTCCACCCCGGGGGTGGAGAATGCCAGCTGCGAGTTTGACGTGGAAACCCTTCGGCCCACCTATCGGCTGCTCATCGGCGTGCCCGGAAAGAGCAACGCCTTTGCCATCTCCCAGAAATTGGGGCTATCGGAGGAGATTATAGAGGAGGCCCGGGAATCCATTGGCCAGCAGGAAGAGGCCTTTGAGGATGTGATCTCCGACCTGGACGCCCAGCGGCGGACCCTGGAACAGGAAAAGGCGGAGGCCAAACGGCTGCGGGCCGAGGCGGAAAAGCTGAAAAAGGAGCTGGACGGCAAGCAGGACCGGCTCAATGAGCAGCGGGATAAGGTGCTCCGGGAGGCTCGGGAGGAGGCCCGGAACATTCTCCAGCAGGCCAAAGATTCGGCGGACAAGGCCATCCGGGACCTGCACAAGCGCGGTATGCTGGTGGACAAGAATCTGGAACGGCAGCGCAGCGGCCTCCGGGAACAGATTGCGGGGCTGGACGCGGGCCTGTCCAAGAAGAAAGCCAAATCCGCCCAGCACAATCAGGCCAAGGACTTCCATATTGGGGATGCGGTGCGGGTGCTCTCGCTGAACCTGAACGGCACCGTCAGCACCCTGCCCAACGCCAAGGGAGACCTGTTTGTGCAGATGGGCATCCTCCGCTCCCAGGTCAACATTTCCGACCTGGAGCTGCTGTCGGATGACGCAATCTCCGTGGATGGCAAGAAGCATCACTATACCGGCTCCGGACAGATTAAAATGTCCAAATCCGCCGGGGTGCGACCGGAGCTGAACCTGATCGGCAAAACCGTGGACGAGGCGTTGCCGGAGCTGGACAAATACCTGGACGACGCCTACCTGGCCCACCTGCCTTCGGTGCGGATTATCCACGGCCGGGGCACCGGCGCCCTGAAGAAGGCGGTGACCAACTTCCTGCGCACCTATAAGCATGTGGCCAAATACCGGCCCGGCGAGTTTGACGAGGGGGGCTACGGGGTCACCGTGGTGGAGTTTAAGGAGTGATACCGGGGCGGGGAACCGGCCCGGGAATAATGAGTAAAAGGGGAAGCAAATGACCAAGCAGAAAATTCTCATCGTGGACGATGACACCAATATCTCCGAGCTGATCTCTCTGTACCTGACCAAGGAGTGCTTTGAGACCCAGTGCGTGGAAAACGGGGAAGACGCCCTGGTGGCCTTCTCCACCTTCCGGCCGGACTTGATCCTCCTGGATCTGATGCTGCCGGGCATGGACGGCTACCAGGTATGCCGGGAGATCCGCAAGACCTCCCAGACGCCCATCATCATGCTCTCCGCCAAAGGCGAGGTGTTCGACAAGGTGCTGGGCCTGGAGCTGGGGGCGGACGACTATGTGATCAAGCCCTTTGACTCCAAGGAGCTGGTGGCCCGGGTCAAGGCGGTGCTGCGGCGCACCTACGTGGAGGAGCCCTCCCCCAAGGACAGCGGCAGCCAGATTGTCCGCCTGCCGGACCTGACCGTCAACCTGACCAACTACTCGGTGACCTACCTGGGGGATCCTCTGGATATGCCCCCCAAGGAGCTGGAGCTACTGTACTTCCTGGCCTCCTCCCCCAATCAGGTTTTCACCCGGGACCAGCTGCTGGACCATGTATGGGGCTATGAGTATGTGGGGGACAGTCGCACCGTGGACGTACACATCAAGCGGCTGCGCGAGAAACTGAAGGACAACGATTCCTGGGCCCTTTCCACGGTCTGGGGAATCGGCTACCGATTTGAAATCAAAAACCGGAACCGGGGCTAAGCCCGGTTCCTTCTTACATGGGGCGGCGCGCCGCGGCGTTCCTCCCCATACCGGAAAACGGATGGAGGCACGCCATGCGAAAATCACTGTATCTGAAGTTTGTGCTGGGCTATCTGGTGTTCGCGGTGCTCTCATTCCTGTTCATCGCCACTTTTTCCTCCCGGATGACCTACCGGTACTGCCTGGAGCAGGAGTCCCAGGAGCTGCGTTCCATGGCAGACCGCATTGCCGAAAACTGCCGGGGCTTTTACACCGGGAGCACCGAGGGCTATGAGGATTTTTTTGAGCCCCTGGCGGACCTGGCCCTCTATTCCAATACCCGCATCTGGTTCATTGACTCCGGGGGGACCCTGGCGTATGACTCGGCGGACCGCCTCACCGGCGAGACCATCTCCGCCTTTGACCCCAGCCGTACCTACCGGACTGGAGACTTCTACGGGACCCTGTCTGAGGACTGCGTTTCCGTCTCCTCGGCCATCACCGGAAACTTTTCCACCTACGGCTATGTGGTCATCCACCAGCCCCTGTCCCGGATCTACCAGTTCAGCGACGGCCTGCAGCTGCCCATCTACCTGACCTTTGCGGCGGTCTTCGCCTTCTCCCTGGTGATCCTGCTGATCTTCCGGTTCTTCGTGGCCCAGCCCCTGAAGGCCATCACCAAGGGAGCCCAGGAGTACGCCACCGGCAACCTGAAGTTTTCTGTGGAGGTCAAGGCGGACGATGAGATGGGCTATCTGGCGGACACCCTCAATGCCATGGCCCACGAGCTCTCCAACTCCGAGGAGTATCAGAAAAAGTTTATTGCCAACGTCAGCCACGACTTCCGCTCCCCCCTGACCTCCATCAAGGGCTATCTGGAGGCCATGGCGGACGGGGTGATCCCGCCGGAGAACCAGGAAAAATACCTGCGGATTGTCATCAGCGAGACGGAGCGGCTGAATAAGCTCACCGAAGGCCTCCTGTCCCTCAACTCCCTGGAGCTGAACCACATGCACCTGGACAAGAGCGCCTTTGACATCAACCGGATCATCAAGAACACCTGCGAAACCTTTGAAGGGACCTGCCAGCAGAAGGGAATCACCTTTGACCTGACCTTCCCGGACTATTCGGTGATGGTCTACGCAGACATAGGAAAAATCCAGCAGGTGATCTACAACCTGGTGGACAACGCCATCAAATTCTCCCGGGAGAACTCCTCCATTGACATCCAGGTCAGTGTCAAAAACGAGAAGGTTTTTATCTCCGTGAAGGACCACGGCATTGGCATTCCCAAGGCCAACCTGAAAAAGATCTGGACCCGCTTCTTCAAGAGCGATGAGTCCCGGGGCAAGGACAAGCGGGGCACCGGCCTGGGCCTCTCCATTGTCAAGGAGATCATCCAGGCCCATCAGGAAAACATTGACGTCATCAGCACCGAAGGGGCCGGCACCGAGTTTATCTTCCGTCTGCCCAAGGCGCCGGAGGGGACGGGGGAGGAGGGGGAGTAACCTCTACGCCTCCCTCCCCAAATGAAACTCTACCAGAAAATCAATCATCGGATTCCGTTCCAGAGGGCGCATACCGCCTCCCTGGGAGAAGCCCATCACCTGGGGCGCCTCCCGGGTGTAGGGTTTCCACTCCGCATCCCCGGCGATTCCCGGCGAGCCGGATTTAATGAAATTGCCCCAATAGGTGTTGGAGCGGATGGAAATATCGTAATCCGTTCCGGTGTAGGGACGCCAGCTTCTCTCCAGAATCCGGAATACATATAAATGCTCCGCCGAGTGGAAAACGCCAATCTCACTGCCCGCCGGCACCTGGTCAAACACATAGCCGTAAGCCGGCCGCCTGCCCAGGCGAAGCTGGTTTTCGCAGAATGCTGCCACGGCAGCCCGCTTATAATTGGCCCGGCAGGTCTGCAGATAATGCTGGGCATCCTCTTCGCTCACAATTCCCAGCCGCTGCCGCAGTGTTTCCGCCGGCAGGCCAAAGTTCCTCTGACACTCCTCCTGATACTCCTCGGAGAACGGATGGCGGCATTCCGGGTCCGGAGGGGTCTCATCCCGGGTACAGCCCACCATATAGTCGATGTCATGGCAGAGCCCGGCCAGCTGAATCCGGTGGGGCAGATCCTTCAGCAGCGATCCGTCCACACAGGGTTTGAACCGCTCCTGCCCATGGGTCTCCTTGAAGAAGGCAATCAACTGCCGGTTCAGCGTATCCGCCGGGATCGCCTTCAATACCATACTGCCGGATGGAGATTTCCCAGTCCAGAGTATTCCGCAGCATGGAGGTATTGATTTTTTCCTTTAATGCGTTCATCATATCCAACACCTGGGCCTGGATAGTCACATCCAGGGCGGTGGTGGGCTCATCGGCAATCAACAGCTCCGGGCTGCAGGCCAGGGCAATGGCAATCACAATCCGCTGCTTCATGCCGCCGGAAAACTGATGGGGGTACTCTCCGTACCGCT
>CAZSAF010000144.1:0-7017 GCA_964604605.1 uncultured Lachnospiraceae bacterium | reverse complement strand
CAGCTCCCCAAACTCCTCCAGCACCTGGGTCATCTCATTGCCCCGCTCCCCGCAGCCAATGTAAATGATAATGTCCGCGTTGGACCACTTGGCAATCTGGTGCTGGGTCATGGTCTTGCCGGTGCCGAAGCCCCCGGGCACCGCCGCAGTCCCCCCTTTGGCAATGGGGAAGATGGTGTCCAGGATCCGCTGGCCCGTCAGCAGGGGCTTGCTGGCCGGGAACCGCTTATCCACCGGCCGTGGCACCCGGATGGGCCATTTCTGCGCCAGGCACACCGGCACCTCCTGCCCCCTCTGGGTGCGCACCACCACAATGGGCTCGTGGACCGTGTAGGAGCCGTCCGGCACCACCTTGACCAGCGTTCCGTCCAGTCCCGGAGGGATCATGGATTTGTGGACAATGGAGGAAGTCTCCTGCACCTCCGCAATGATGGTACCGCCGTGGACCTCATCCCCCTCCTGTACCGTCACATGGGTCTCCCACTTTTTCTCCGGGTCCAGGGCATCCACGCTGACGCCCCGGGAGATGTATTTCCCCGACTTCTGGGCAATGACGCTCAGAGGCCGCTCAATTCCGTCAAAAATGTTGTGCAGGATCCCGGGTCCCAGGGTCACCGAGATGGCGTCCCCGGTGGCGGTCACCGTCTCCCCCGGCTTCAGGCCGGTGGTATCCTCAAAAACCTGCACGGTGGTGGTGTCCTTCTTCAGGGAGATCACCTCACCCACCAGGTGCTGCGCCCCCACGTACACCATTTCTGCCATCTGAAAGCCCGTGTTGCCCTTCAGATAGATCACGGGGCCGTTGATCCCGTAAATCACTCCCGTCTTAGCCATGAAGCATCCTCCCGTCAAAGGCAAAAGCATCCCGCGCCCCCTGGATCAGGGAGTCGAACGAGCCGTCCATCAAGACATTTTTGAAAGGGATTACGGCCCGCAGGCCGCCGCCAAAATCCTCCGGCTCCACTGCCACCGTCCGTCCCGCCGCCTGGCTCAGCCGCTCGGCCAGCGCTGCGTCCCCGGCCCCCACAGACAGGGATAAGGGATACCGACCGGCAAATTCCCGGGCTATCTGAATCCGGGACTCCAGATAGGTAACGTACTCCGGCGTTTTCCGGAACTCCTCCAGCTTCTCCGCCACCCGTACAAACAGCTTTTCCTTCAGCCGGTCCTGGGTCCGGGACAGCCGCCGCTTAATCCGCAGCTGCTCTGCGGACAGGGCTTTATTCATCTGCCGCTTGGCGTTTTCCGTCTCCGCCTGCAGCTCCATCTCCATCTGCCGCCGTTTGGCCTGCCGGTGCTCCTCCAGGGAGGCCTCCAGCACCTGCTCATATTCCCGCACCGCCTGTTCGGCCTCCTCCTTGGCGTTCTCCACCGAGACCTCATAGAAGTGCTGCAATTTTTCCTCCATCGTCAAACCAATCACATCCTTTCCTCTGTTTGCCGGGCCTCTCACAGCATGAAGGTATACCCGGAGGGTATTTCACAACTGTCACACCTTCAGCCCAATAGCCTCGTTGACATAAGAGGTGATAAAATCCGGCGCCCGGCCGGTTCCATGGCGGTCCGGGATTTCCACAATCAGGGGCAGGCGGTGGTGCAGCTTCACATCGTCAATCAGCTCCGGGAATTCCCGGCCAAACCGCTCCATCAGGAGAAGGATCCCCAGCTCTTTGTCCGCCAGGGCCTTCTCCAGGGCCGTCCGCAGCTCCTCACGGTTCCGGACCACCACGCCCTCCACGCCGGCCAGCCGCATGCCGGTCAGCGTATCCCCGTTGTCCGTGATCAAAAACATCTTCATCCGTCTGCCCTTCCTTCTTACAGCTGGCCCAGGATCATAAAGGAGATGATCAGGCCGTATAGGGCTACGCCTTCTGCCAGGCCCACAAAGATCAGGGATTTACCCAGAATGGACTGGTCCTCGCTGATGGCACCCAGGGCCGCGCTGGCCGCACTGGCCACGGCAATACCGCCGCCGATACAGGACAGGCCGGTAACCAGGGCCGCCGCCAGGTAGCCCATGCCGGTGGCCAGCCCCGCGGAGGAAGCCGCCTCCGCCGCCTCCTCGGCCATGGCCGTATCGCTGCCGCCGAACATAACCAGGGCCGCAATCAGCAGCGTGCCGAAGAACAGAAACACATTGACTCCCAGGGATACCTTATAGCGGCCTTTGGTGCGCTTTCCGCCCAGAAATACGCCGAAGGGAATCAGAATACTCAAAACCAGTGCAATTGCCAGTGTCACCATTGCCAGTGTAGTCATGACGAAGCCTCCTGTTTTTTCCTTTTTTGTTGGATTTATTCTCTTCTATCTCTACTGTTTCCCGTTCCCGCCGGATTTCCGCGTCTTGCGCCGGTACAGGAAGGGAACAAATTCTTTTCCGCTGCCCTTATAAAAGCGGCTGAACATCTCGTAATATTCCAGACGAAGCACCTGGATGCCCACAATCAACCCCTCCAGCACGCAGACCAGAAGGTTCCCCAGCACCACCACAACCCAGTTGGGGGAACTGCCGTTCTCCGCTCCGGCCAGGGTCAGCACCACGCTCATCATGGCCGCGTGGCTCACCGCAAAGGCGCCAATCCGGACGAAGGACAGGGTGTTGGAGAAGTAGCTCAGCAGCACCTCAAACAGCTCAAAGAAGCCCTGGACCACAAACATCACCGGGCCGCTCTCCCGCTTCTCCTTCTTCTTCTCCACCAGGGCCGTCAAGGGCTCCTTGAGGAAGATCAGCAGCAGGGGCAGGCCAAACATCACCGCCAGCACCGCCGCCCCCGGCAGCGGATTCCCGGTCATGATCAACACAATCACCGCCACCAGGGATCCGTAGAACACCAGCCCCGCCACCGCGTTGGTGTCAAACCAGATATTCATGGGCTCCCGGGCCTTGAACCCGTTGACGATGTGGAACACAATGGCCAGGAGAATCAAGCACATGCCAAAGCCGATGGCCACCACAAACACCGTGTTCAGCTGGCCGATCAGCGGCACGTTCATCATGGCGTCCATGGGCCGCAGCCACAGGGGCTCCAGGATGTCCTCGAAGCCAAAGACGCTGCCGAACAGGAACCCAAAGATGGTGGAAAAGATCCCCGCTGTCCCAATGATGGCCGCCAGATCCATCTTTTTAAAGAGGTATAGCAGGAAGCCTCCCACCGCCAGGCACAAACCCTGCCCCACATCCCCGAACATGACGCCGAAGATGAAGGTGTAAGTAATGGCAAGGAAGGCCGTGGGGTCCAGCTCCCGGTAGTCCGGCAGGCCGTACATCCGCACAAACATCTCAAAGGGCCGGAAGATCCGGGGATTCTTCAGCTTGGTGGGCGGCTGGCAGTGGACGTTGTTCTTGTCATCCTCCACCACACAGAACAGGTCCGGGTCATCCTCTACCTCTTTCTGGAACCGTTCCGCGTCCTTCTCCTCCATCCAGCCGCAGAGCACATAGAAGGTATCCCTCTCCTCCTGGACGCAGGCCGCCATCTTGCGCACATCAAAATTGATGGTCATGGCGTTGAGGCACTCCCGGGCGGAGATCAGCCGCGCCGCCTCTGTGTGCAGGATGCTCATGGAGGTGTTCCGGCACTCCTGGATCTGTTTTTCCAGTTCCTGCAGCCGGCTCTCCCTCTCCCGGCAGGCATCCTCTATGGTGCCCTTGTACTGGTCGAACTCCTCGGAGATAAACAACCGCTCAAAGTGCATGGAGGAGAGCACCGCATCCACCTTGTGGATCAGCGTCCGGGGGGCAAAATAGATACCCCACACATAGCTTTCATCCACATAGCTCTTGTAGAACACCGTGTCCATGCTGTCATAGACATATTGTTCAAAATTGCTGAAATACTCCCGTCCAATGCGGCCGAATCGGCAGTGGAGAAAGTGATAATTCAAAATCACCTTCATGCTCTCCGGCAGCCCCCGGAACGGTGTCAGGGTGCGGAGGACCTTTTCCTGCTGCGCCTTCTCCTTCTCCAGCTCTTCCCGCTTCTCCTCGCTCTCCTTCAGGGACTGTTCCAGCCGCTCCACAGTCTGAATGGCTGCCTCCGGCTCCATGGGCTCCGGCTCTGCCGCCGTCTCCACCGTCCCCAGGGCCTCCCCATACTGGTTGGCCTTGTTCAACACATCCCGGTAGGGGTTGGCCTGGACATAAGGCGTCACATGGCTGGACTGGGACAGCTGGGCCAGGGCGTTTTCCAGATGGATCTCATACTTGGACAGGTATTGATTTACCGCCCGGTCAATATCATCCTTGGGACCCGTGATGCTCAAAAACTTCATTTTTTCAATCATGTCTGTCCCTCCTAGTTCTTCATCACGTACTGCATGGTCTCCTCCGGCCCAATGCCATAGCGGACACACTCCACCGCTGTGGTCAGCCGGTTCACCTCATGTTCCTTGTGGTAGAGGTAGGAGTACATTAAGGCCACCGAATGGGGATGCCTCCGGGACACCTGTTCCAGAATATCCCGCAGGATATACACGTAGGCCTCCTCCAGGCTGTCCGCGTTCATCTGCTCCCGGAACCGGGAGTAGTAGGACTGTTCCATCAGCGTCTGGATCTCCTCCGGGCTCTCCGCCTCCACCATCTGCCGGATCTCCTCCCGGCTCAGCTTGTAGCGCACCGGGATCAGCAGCGGATAAATCTGATTGGGCTCCATCCGGTAATACTTCTTGGAGCGGTAGATCCAGTTCAGGTTCAGCATGTCAAACTTCCGCCCGTAAATCTCGGTCATCTCCTGCCGGTCCAGCCCCCGGAAGATCTTGTCCTTCACCTTCCAGATTTGGGTGAAGTAATACTGGTCCAGGGCCATGCCGTAGTCAAAGACCAGCGGCTCCGCCATGCTGTTTTTCAGGCGGCTTAAGACCGGGTAATACTCGCTGCCTTTCAGGTTGTCCACAAAATCCTCCATGGTGGTGGAGGCGGTCAGCTTTTCCAGGTTCAGCTTGGAATGGCGCTCAAAGAATTTCACAAACATGGAAAGCTCCAGCTCCACATCCCGATGGTCAAAAATGTTGCTCATGCACTGCTTCATGACCACAATTTCGTAGCGTTTGAAGTAGAGATCCAGGAATTTCCGCTGCTCCGGGTTGGAAAAGTGGTAAATGCGGGCGAAATCCTGGTAAATGGTTCTCCGCAGCAGCTGTTCCACCTCATTCCGGCGCAGGGCATTCTCATTGACATCCGCCCAGAGCCTCCGGAACGCCGGCTGCTGCTTCAGGTATGCCACCACCTGGGGCACGGAGGTCAGCTCGGAGATTTCCCGGTACTGCTTTTCCTTCATCAGCCGGCTCTCCATGGCCCGGATTTTGGTGGTCAGGCCACTGTAGGCTAACAAACTTCCCATACACTCACATCCTCAATATCCGCTGGCAGATTTCCTGGGCGATCTGCTCCTGCCCGTTCTCAAAATCCTGCTCCATCTGGCGGGAGGCCTTCTCCACATCCGCCTGCAGCCGTTCCAGCTCCTGGGATTTTTTCTCCTCCAGCTTCCGGCGGATTTCCTCCAGCTTCTGGTTGGTCTCCTCCTCCAGGCGCGCGTCAAAGGCCTTCCGCTCCGCTTCCTTCTGTTCCGCAATTTCCTGATTCCGCTCCTCCACCGCATCCATAATCCGGGACGCAATGGCCTCAATCTCCGAAAGCTTATTGATAATATTCTCCATACGCTTCTCTCTGCCCGTCCTTTCCGCCCGTGCTTTCGAGATGGCCAAAACAACCTGCCATACACCATATCATACACCTTTTACAGAAAAAAGGAAGAATGTTTTTTTATATTTCGTTATATTCTTATCGAAAACAGCCCGCGGATTCCCAAACTTATTATTAATAGGAAAAACCGGGAAACCCTTAAAAGGATTTCCCGGTTGAAAAAACGAATCACACGCCACTACGCCTGAAAGCCCTTCGGATTGCTCCGTGCTGCGAGCCGACCATTCCGCCTATGCTTTGCGACTGGGCTTTCACAGTAAATGGCAGGATACAAAATGGCCCGGCTCAATTTCCTTGCGCACCGGAACCTCCGCACGGCAACGTTCGGTGGCACGGGGGCAGCGATCCGCAAACTGGCAGCACTCCTTGGGGTTGATGGGGCTGGGAATCTCGCCCTTGATGGTAATCCGCTTCTGCACCTTGGCAACCTGCGGGTTTGCCACCGGAATGGCGGAGAGCAGCGCCTGGGTGTAGGGGTGGGTGGGATGGGCGTAAAGCTCATCCGCCGGTGCCTCCTCCACAATGGTACCTAGGTACATGACAATCACCCGGTCGGAAATGTACTTGACCACGCTCAGGTCATGGGCAATAAAGAGGTAGGTCAGCCCCAGCTCCTGCTGCAACTCCTTCAGCATGTTAATCACCTGGGCCTGGATGGAAACATCCAGCGCCGAGATGGGCTCGTCACAGACAATGAACTCCGGATCCACCGAAAGGGCCCGGGCAATGCCGATCCGCTGCCGCTGGCCACCGGAAAACTCATGGCTGAAACGGCTCATGTGCTCCTTGTTCAGGCCCACCCGGGCCAGCAGCGCCTCCGCCTTGTCGTTGCACTCGGCATCGGACATTTTGCTGTGCAGCTTCATGCCCTCGGTCACAATCTCCCCCACCGTCATTCGGGGGTTCAGGGAGGCGTAGGGGTTCTGGAAGATCATCTGCACCTCCGAGCGGAACTTCTTCATTTCCTCCTTGGTGTAGGTCTGGATGTCCTTCCCCTTATAATACACATGGCCTTCCGTAGGCGTATACAGGTTCACCAGGCACCGGCCGGTGGTGGACTTGCCGCAGCCGGACTCGCCCACCATTCCCACCGTCTCTCCTCTGCGAATTTCAAAGTTCACATGGTTGACCGCTTTCAGCGTCGCCTTCCGGGAGATGCGGAAGAATTTGCACAGATCATCTGCCTTTACCAGCAACTCGGGGGCTGTGATGTTCTTTTCTTCGCTCATACGGTCTCCTTTCTCTGCTTGTTATGCATGTGCAGGTCCACCTTGGGAGCCCATTCATGCCGCAGCCAGCAGGCGGTACTGTGTTCC
>CAZSAF010000143.1:0-7045 GCA_964604605.1 uncultured Lachnospiraceae bacterium | reverse complement strand
CCATCCGCAAGGAGCTGGGCATTGAGAAAGCCATCTCCGATGTGCTGCCCACGGAGAAGGAGGCCAACATCCGTGTCCTCCAGGAACAGGGCCATAAGGTGGCTATGGTGGGGGACGGCATCAACGATGCCCCGGCCCTGACCCGGGCGGATATCGGCATTGCCATCGGCGCCGGCACGGACATTGCCATTGAGTCGGCGGACGTGGTGCTGATGAAGGATTCCCTGGGGGATGTGGCAAACGCCATTGACCTGAGCCGGGCGGTGGTCCGGAACATCCACATGAATCTGTTCTGGGCCTTCTTCTACAACGTGCTGGGCATTCCCCTGGCAGCCGGCGTCCTGTACCCGGCATTCCAGATCCGGCTGAGCCCCATGATCGGCTCCGCCGCCATGAGCCTGAGCTCCGTTTGTGTGGTAACCAACGCCCTGCGGCTGCGTTTCTTTAAAGCGAAAGGTGAGCCGGAGGCTTTGGATAGAAAAGAGGAACCTGTAGACACAGACAACACAGGGAAAGCCGGGGAGACGCCGGCGGAACCGGAAGAAAGTGAGGAGACCATGAAGAAAGTATTGAAGGTAGACGGAATGATGTGCCAGCACTGCCAGATGCACGTGCAGAAAGCCCTGGCCGCTGTGGACGGCGTAGCCGAGGCCGTGGTGGACCTGGAGAAGAAGGAAGCCACCGTGACCCTGTCCAAGGATGTGGCAGACCAGGTGCTGATGGACGCAGTGACCGAGGCAGGCTATACGCCGATGAGCTGCGCGGCGGTGTAAGCCGGGAAAGAGGCTTTTCGCTCAAAAACAAAGGGAATCCCCCAGACGAGGCAGAGGCAGGTGTGACAAACGTACCTGCCTCTGGACGTTTTACAGAACGGTCCTGGCTTTGTAATACTCCTGGACGCTTTCAATGAACTGGAAAATCTGCGCGTTCTCATGGCCGCTGCGGACAATAAATCCCATGTCCCGCCAGAGGGTTTTGTGGTTAAGGGGGACAATGGCCAACTGATCGCCGCCCAGATCGGTCTGATCGCAGCTGGCGCATAGTTGGATCCGGTCTGTGCTGAGCAAGGAACTGATCAGTACGCCGATGTCCTGGGATTCAAATTCAAAATTGGGGTAAAAGCCCTCGTTGATACAGGCGTCAATAAACTTCAGCATGATATTGGTAAAGGGAGGGCTGATATTCTGGGGCACATCCCGGATGTCCTGCAAGGTCAGGAGTTCTTTCTGGGCCAGTGGATGGTTCTTATTCATCATAAACATCAGCGGTTCGCTGATAATCCGGAAGTACCGGAGGCCGCTGAGGTCAGAGGGGAGATTGCACAGGGCCAGGTCCGCTTTCCCGGTCCGCACCTGTTCCAGACAGATATCCATGCCCTGGGCCAGGGAAAAGGTCACATTGTATTTTTCGCTCAGCCCTTTGGGGACGGCATACTGAAACACAGGATGTTCGTAGATCACAGTCAGATGGGAGCGGTTCTTTTCCACCAGCCGATCGATCATGTCCATACAGTTGTCATAGAATTGGATCAGCGACAGGGAGATGCTGAACAGCTTGTTTCCAAAGCTGGTCAGCAGTAAACCATTCTGGGTCTGTATAAACAGCTCGTCACAGACTTCCGCCTGCAGCAATCTCATGGCCTTGCTCAGGGCTTGCTGCGTCATAAAGAGTTCTGCGGCCGCCTTGCTTATATTCCGGTGTCGGGCCACACAGACGAACTGCTTTAATTGGTGGATATTCATGGTACCCTCTCCTTTGCAGAATTGCAGCAGTTGTTTGCGGAACTTGCAAGAATACAGTGATATTGTACCATATATTATTCAAAATTTCAACAACAATCCTCTGTATTCGAATAGAACCGGAGAATTGTGTCTCACAACCGTGCGTTTGTACAGTGAATTCTTATCTGTTTGTCACACGGGTATTTGTATAGTATGGTAAATTTGTAGTAACGGTGAGAGGACATTACAGGGTAATTCGTGATGGAACTGCCGAGAAAAGGAGGAGATGAGATTTATGGCAAAAATCACACCGAAGGACAATTTTTTGAAGATCGTGCGCGGCGGGCATCCGGAGTATGTCCCCTATTTTACCATGATGGGGGAGGGCTATCTGGGTGAGGTGGCGGATGTGATGCTGAATCCGGGGGTGTTCGGCGAAACCCACATGATGGACGGCGGCCATGACATGTGGGGCGTCCCCTACAAGGCCACTGAGGGCACGGCCAATGCCACCATGCCCGACACCAGAGTCACCATCCTTCCGGATATTGAGGACTGGCGGAACGCCATCCGGTATCCCCAGGTTCCCAAGCCCGAGGAGATTGACTGGGAAAAGCAGTATCAGAAGGATCTGCGGGATTTCCAGGTGGACCGTACCCAGTCCGCTGTCAAGACCGGGCCGCAGTTCATGCCTTTCCAGCAGCTGATCAACATGATGGGGTTCACAGAAGGGTTGATGGCTCTCTACACGGATCCGGAGGAGGTCTCCAGCATGCTGCACTATATGGTGGACTTCCTGGAGCCCTACTTTAACAAGTATATTGACGTCTATAAGCCGGATCTCTGGTATCTGTTGGACGATTCCTGCGCCAAGGAGGCGCCTTTCTTCTCCCCGGAAACCTACCGGCAGATCTTTAAGCCCATCTACGAGCGGCTGGCAAAACCGGCCAACGACCGGGGAATCCCCATTATCTTCCATATCTGCGGACGGTTTGAGCCCTTCCTGGATGATATGCTGGATTTTGGCGTGACGATTGTGGAGCCCACCCAAGAGACCAATGATATCCTGGCGATGAAAGAGAAGTATAAGGGCCGCCTGGGGATTGTGGGCGGCTGGGACTGGGGCAACCGGATTCCCCCCAATTATCCGGAGTACGATGAGGAGGCCCTGCGCCAGGGAGTCCGCGACACCATAGACAAATATGCCCCCGGCGGCGGCTATGGCTTCTTCAGCTGGCCCATCAGCTACGATAACGATCCGGTCCTTCCGGAGATCAAGCGCATTATCCGCGATGAAGCCCACTGGTATGGCCGCAAGATTTACGGCTATAAGGATTGATGTACAGGGACGGAAATCAGAGAGGAGGTGTATACCTGTGTCAACCAAGGAAAAGGAACGCTCTTTGTTTTCCATGACGCTGGTGGCCGTCATGTCCGTATTTTTCCTGTCCGCCGGCGGCAACGCAGTCAACTCTGTTTTACAGAAGCTGATTGAGGCCTTTCCCCACGCAAACGCGGCGACCATCCGCCTGGTTTCCACGCTTCCCAACCTGATGAGCATGCTGGTGGGGTTTTATGTGGGATCCTCTGTGGGAAAACGGGTCAAGTATAAGACGTTCTTTGAAGTGGGAATTATTGCCTTTGTGGTGGGCGGCGTGGGACCGGCATTCATCCGCAGCAGCCTGGCCATTATCCTGGTATTCCGGGGGATTTTTGGCGTAGCGCTGGGGTGCTTCAGCTGCAGCAACGCCTATCTGCTGACCACGGTGGAGCGAGTCCAGCAGGCCCGGGTCATTGGCTGGAGCCAGGTGTTCTCCAACCTGGGAGGCGCCATTCTCCAGATGTGCAGCGGCGCGCTGGCAGACATCAACTGGCCCATGGCCTTTTACCCCTATTTTGTCGGCATCCTTTCGCTGATTCTGGTGGTTGCATTCCTGAAAGAGCCTTCTGCCCTGGGCGGCGGAAGTGCGCAGGAGGCCCCGGAAGCTGCGGCCAAGCAGGGTGCCAGGGGAAAACTCAATCCCAAGGTAGGTGTCTTTGTGGCCATCCAGTTTTTGGTGATGATCACCGCCATGCCGGTGATGTCCGGTATGGCCACCATTGTGGATGGCCGGGGCCTGGGAAGCGCAACGGTGGTGGCCACCATCCTGACAGTCTGCCAGGTGGGCGGTATTATTGTAGGCGCCACCTTCGGAAAGTTTGTGGCAATCTGCAAGCGTTTTACCATGCCGGTGGCCCTGTTTGTCCAGGGACTGGGTATATTCCTTATTTTGATTGGCCAGAATGCGGTGGTCATTGCCATTGGCGCCACCGTCAGCGGCATGGGCACCGTCCTGGTGGGCGCCCTCAACTCCACCTATGCGGGGCAGAGCACCAGCAAGGACACCATTCCCATGGCCACCGTTTTGATTATGATTTCCGGGCAGGTTGCCATCTTCCTGTCCAGCTACTTTATTGAGCTGTGCAGCAAAATCTGCGGCAATCTGTACAGCATCGATGTGGAGGCGGCTTACTTTGTTGGCTCTATTATGTATGTGGTTCTGATTGTACTCACACTTCTCTTCAATGTGAACCCTAAGACATCCGTCAGCGAAGAGGCGGAAGCGTAACGCTTCACCGGCGGGCTGCCGCCAAATAGCCGGCAGTCCGGCGCCTTCCGGGCCGGGCTGCTTGGCCTGCCTGTAAATCTTTTTGGGAGATGTTTCGATGAAATTTTTGATTGTAGGAGGGTTTCTGGGCTCCGGGAAAACCAGCTTTATCCTGGAGCTGGCAAAATATATGGTGGAGCACCGGGGCATCCAAAAGGTAGCCATCCTGGAGAATGAAATTGGGGAGGTGGGCGTGGATGACAAGGTGATCCGGGGAGCCGGCTATCAGGTGAGGGGGATGTTTTCCGGATGCGTCTGCTGTACCATGGCAGGGGAGCTTCCCATCAATGTGCGCAGGCTTCAGCAGGATTATGCCCCGGACTGGATTCTCATGGAAGCCACCGGCGTGGCCTTCCCGGACAGCATTAAAGACAATCTGCGCAATACCCTGGGTATTCATGCGCAGGTTGTCTGCCTTGCCGATGCCCAGCGGTGGCAGAAGCTGGTCAAACCATTGGCGCATCTGCTACCTCTTCAGCTGAAAGGAGCAGACTTGGTATTGCTCAACAAAGCGGATTTGGTGGACAGCGGGGGGCTGGAAGCGGCAAGGAAAAGTATCCGCGCTTTGAACGGTCAGGCGGCCATTGCCTGTGTCAGCGCTAAAGAGGGGATTCCCAGTAGTGTATTGGATCAGATTATGGATGGGGAGGGTTGACAATGGAAGAATCCAAACGGCAGGAGAGCAGCTGTGGCCACGGCCATGAGCATTCCCATGACCATGAGCACCCCCACAGCCACGGGCATTCCCATGACCATGAACATTCCCATGGCCAGGAAGCCGGAGGTATCCATATTATCCACCATGAGGAGGCTTTGATCGGAAGCGTCCAGGGGCAGCTGCCGGGCGCGGATTTCCCGAAGGCACAGGAGGTTCTGACAGAACAGATCCGACGCCTGGGGCAGCAGATTGGCTGCCAGGGGGGCATGATCGGACATATCAAGTTTATTCTCAGCAGCCCGGAGCATTGCTGCCAGATTTCTCTGACGGATGTGACGGAGAGTACACGGTATTTTGACATGAATTTCTGCCGGGTAGAGGGGGTAGCCATCGTTTTTGGCATAGAGAAAGAGACGCTGCGAACGCTCCTTCAGGATACGCTGGGCGCCATTCTGAAAGGCCCGGAAGCGTAGGTACAAAAGCACAGACATAAAAAGCCGCAGGAGAACCCAAAAGCTCCCTGCGGCTGTCTTCTTCAGCTGTTCTTCAACAGAATGCTCTCCACCACGTCTGCTACATCCTCGCAGGCATCGGCGCATTTCTCCAGGTAGATGTACACCTCCCGCCAGGTGATCATCTGGACCGGGTTGTCCTTCTCCCCGTGGAGATCGTACATGCTGGAGATGAACTGGGCGTCCGCCTCCTCCTCCAGGGTGTTGATGCGGATGATGTGCTCCTGCACTTTTTTGGAATGGCGGAAGTCCGCAAACTCCTTCATCAGGTCCCGGACGGACTCGCAGCAGCGGATGACAATGCGGATCATGTTCAAGGCGTCCGGGCGGATGGATTCAATGTGGTTGAAGTATATCCGGAACAGCACGTCCTCCACTTTGTCGGTGATCTCATCGATATTCTGGCTCAGATCCATGATGTCCTCACGCTCAATGGGAGTGATGAAAGCCCGGGACAGGGCATGGAGCAATTCATGCTTCTTGATATCCCCGGCGTGTTCCACCTTGTGCATTTCCGTGATCTGGTCCGGCAGCTTCTCCACGTCAAAGTTCTGCATGACCTGCTCCAGCAGATGGGCTGCCTGGCAGGCGTAATCGGCGCAGGCTGTGAAATTCTCAAAATAAAAGGCATCTTGTTTTTTAGACATAGTTGGCGTCTCCTTTTTACTTAAAATATGGCCATGAACAGCTTGGCCATCACAAAGCTGATGAGGCCGCATCCCGGGAAGGTAAACACCCAGGTGAGCATCATTTCCTTGACTACGCCGAAATTCAGGGCGGACAGGCGCTTCACGGCGCCCACTCCCATGATGGCGCTGGTCTTGGTGTGGGTGGTGGAAACGGGGATGCCAAACAGGGTGGAGAGGAGCAGGCAGAAGGCCGCTGCCAGGTCCGCTGAAAAGCCCTGGTATTTCTCCAGCTTCACCATATCCATTCCCACGGACTTGATGATCTTTTCGCCGCCTACGCTGGTACCGGCGCCCATGATGGTGCTGCACAGCAGCATCAGCCATACCGGAATCAGCATGCCGGTGGTGGATTCCTGCCCATTGCTCAGGGCAATTCCCAGAAAGAGAACGCCTATGAATTTCTGGCCGTCCTGGGCCCCGTGCATGAAACTCATGGCCGCCGCGGCAAAAATCTGGGCGCCGCCGAAGAAGCGGTTGGTCTTCTGGCGGTTCATGTTCTGGCAGATCAGGGTGACCAGTTTGCAGAGCACCCAGCCGGAGGCAAAGCCCAGCAGCAGGCTCAGCACCAGGCCATAGAGCACCTTGGCCCACTCGGCGCCGTTGATGCCGCCAAGGCCGCCCTGGAGGGCAATGGCCGCACCGGAAAGGCCGGCGATGAGGCTGTGGCTCTCGCTGGTGGGGATACCGAAATAGGAAGCCCCTACGCTGTAGACCACAATGGAGAAGAGGGCAGCGCACAGGGCAATCAGCGCCTCATGGGTGTCTCCGCCCAGATCCACCATATTGCTGATGGTGGAGGCCACGGAGCTGTTGATCT
>CAZSAF010000142.1:0-7198 GCA_964604605.1 uncultured Lachnospiraceae bacterium | reverse complement strand
TTTTTATCCCCGCTTTACCGTGAACATCTGGTAGGCCGGGAAGTCCTGGTACACCAGTCCCGGTACCTCCTTCAGGGCAGTCTCCGGCAGGTATTGGCTGCCATTCCGGGTCTCACACAGCTCCTCCGGCAAGAAGACACCGAAGGTCTCCTCCACCAGGCCGGCGGGCAGCAGCACCGCCTCCTCCCAGATCACCGGCGCGGCGGACTCCCGGTAGGTGACCAGCAGTTCCTTCTTTTTCCGGTCCGCCACCAGCTTGGGCTCCCGGGGTTCCTCCCGCAGCCAGCGGTTGAAGAAGTCCAGGTTGGCGTGGATGATCTCCGGCTTCAGGCCGTAGTCTCCCTGGGTGTTGGCAAACAGGAAGGAGGTGACATCGCAGGCGTGAAGCTTCTCAAAGGTCCGGAGGGACTGCTTCATGGCAATGTCCACCCGCCGCATGCCGTAGCCGCCGAAGATGGACAGGGGCGGCGCCGCCGGGGTAATGTGGTACAGCGGCGAGCAGTCCCGGGCCTTCTGGAGCATCTGGTCCATATAAGGGTCCGTACCCTCCTTGCCTTCCTCCAGATAGCGGCGCAGCACCGCCATGCCCTTGCCGGGGCCGGCAAAGCCAATGGGCTCCGCACAGGGGGCAAATTCCCCATCGGTGCGCTGGAATTTCTCCCGGATCATCTCCGGCTCCCCGGCGTACTCCTCCGCAATATCCGCGCCCATGTACAGCACATCGCTCCAGGCAAAGCCGCAGGCAGCGGCCTGCAGGCGGCTGGAGTGCTCCAGGTTGCCTCCCACGGTGCCCTCCAGGGCCTCCTCGCCGCCGGAAACCGCGGTCATCAGGGTGGAATTGCCGCCCAGGGAATGCCCGTAGCAGCCCAGCCGGTCTGCCTGGATGTTCAGCTCCTCCGCGTGGGCCCGCAGATACCGGATGCCCCCCTTCACGTCCTGGATGTAATCCGGGAAGTAGTTGGAGGGATAGTTCCGCAGGTCAATGCCGGCAATGGCGTAGCCGTTTTTGTAGAACTCCAGGATGGGCGCCGTCAGGGTGCCGTTGGTCTGTCCGTAACCGTGGAGGAACAGGATGCAGGGAGCCTTCTCGCCGGCCGAGTCCGGATGGAACAGGTTGACGGTGAGGGTCTTGACCGTGGGCACGAACAGCCGGTCCGGCCGGGGCTCAATGGGCACTGTGTCCAGATATTTCTGCCGGAAGGCCGGCAACGGCTGGAAGGGTGCGTCGCTTCCCTGGAAATCCTGGATAATGCCGTCCAGAATGGCTGGCCCCTGGGCCTGGAAGGTGAAGCCGGCGGCGAAGCGGGCCTCGGTGCCGCACACGGTGTACTGAGCCTCCGGCGCGTCCGCCTTCATTTTCTTCCAGGTTCCGTTTGCGTACAGGTAAATGTGCTCGTCCAGGAAGTAGAGGGTGCCGGGGCCGGTGTAGCCTTCCATGGAAACCTGGCCGTTGTAGGTGGTTTCCGTGTGCTCCACAAAGGGGACGGAGATAAAGGAGGCGTGGTCCCCACCCCGGTACAGCCGCACTGTGGGCAGGTTTTCCTCATCGTAAGGGTGCTGGCAGGCGGCCTTGTTGGCGCAGGTGACAGTCAGGCGGATCCGGCTGTTTTTCCGGAAGCAGTAGACAATGGGGTCAATGGCAAACTGCAGGTGCACCGGCTTCTCCATGCCCTCGGCCAGGCAACGGTCCACATCTTCGGTCATGCTGGTGTGCCAGGTGGCTCCCATACTCTTCCAGGCGGCGTTGGGGGCGGAGGTCCGGTGGGAAGCCCGCATCAGGCCATCCTTGATATAGTGGGAGGTGCCGTCGGGCAACACTTCCTCCAGATACACAATAAAGTCCGCGTCCGGCTGGTCGCAGGTGACCCACAGGTCCACGGAGACACAGCCGGCCATCTGGTTGTCATAGACCGGGAACAGGGGCGGGGTGGTGTAGGTCAGCCCCTTCTGGTCCACGCTCTCGGCCATGTCCCCGTCCCAGGCCAGGTTCATGCGGATGAAGGTGGAGCCTTTGCCATCGTTGTTGTCAAAGACGGAGATGTCTGTGCGCACCTGGTACTCGTCCCAGGTTTCTGCCTCCGGCTTCTGCTGGCTCAGGACGCCATCGTTGATCGAGGAGCAGGTGCCGGTGGGGCCGCCGTCCAGGTAGAAGGTGGCCCGGCGCTCCGTGGACAGGGGCCAGGAGTCAGCGTAGCGCCAGTTGGTCCCCTCCTTGGCGTTGAACACGTAGTAGCACACCGGCGGCGCCTGGTCAAATCCGTTGTCCAGGCCCTTCAGCACTGCGTCAAAATACCGGTGGTATTCGGCGGTAAAGTCCATCATGCCCTCCGGCACCACCGGGTTGCCCAGCTGGGACTGGAAGTGGTTCCAGGGCCCCATGACAAAGCTGCCGCCCTGCTCCTTGTAGTGGGCCAGCTGGCCCAGGGTGCCGGATTCCAGCTGACCAATGAACTGGTGCTGGCGGATGTGGCCGGCCTTCCCCTCCCGGAAGCGGAACAGGGGCGGAATCTCCAGATTGGTCTTCCGGCCGCCGTGGACCGGATTGGGGGTATCCCGGTTCATGTTCACGTGCAGCAGGGCATCGGTAAAGGGCTTGTTTTTGCCAAACTGGCCGCTCTCGTAGGCCTGGTAGGCCTTGTCCCCCTCCGGGTCATCGTCCACTGGGCGCACCGCCTGCAGCAGCTCCTCCTTGGTCAGCTTGTGGGGGGTAAAGTCCGTGGGCAGCTGGGACATTTTGCGCACCGGCACCGCGGAGACCCCGTTGGGGTAGTTCTGATAGTAGAAGTCGGTGATGGCCACGGTGGGGGTCACCGCCGTCAGCCCCTCCGGGCCGTAGGCCGCCGTGCACAGCTGCATGTAAGAGCGGTTGGAGATGCCCATCATGCCCACCTTGCCGTTGGACCAGGGCTGCTGGGTGATCCAGCGGATCACCGCCATGGTGTCCTGCACATGGTCATAATCGCCAAAGCTGTCGTTGGTGCCAAAGGAGGCGCCGCAGCCCCGGAGCTCCGCCACCACCAGGGTATAGCCGCAGGCGATCAGCGGCGTGGCCAGGGCATCCCCGTTCCCCTTCACCGGGTCATAGCGGCCGTTCCGGGACACAATGAGGATGGTGGGAAGCTTTTCCCCTTCCGCCAGAGGCTGGGGCAGCACCAGGTCCACCGCCAGCTGGGTGCCGTCCTCGCTTTCAATATAGAAGGACGACTGGACCGAATCCGTGTAGCGGGGTTCATCATACCCGGCATACCGACCGGGCAGGGATTTTTGAGAATTCATAGAGTTCCTCCTTTCTTGTGCTGGTAGAGTGATTTGCCTTTTTCTTTTTATCCACGCAAAAAACATGCCAACTGCAGGAGGCGGAAAAAGCGGGGAAAAAGCAAAAACCCTCCGGGAAAAGGACCGGGAGAGTGAAAGATTGCTTGCAGAATATGAAAAAAGTGAACGAAATCGTTCAGGTGCGGGTGCTTTCCTCCTTTTTGTCCCGCGGGGACACGGGGATGCGCCGGATCAGCTTCCAGAAAATCAGCAGATCCCCTGCCAGGAGGAGCAGAAGGACCGTCTGGACAAAGGAAGCCGGGGACAGATGGGGGGAGTCCAGCAAAATGGCCACGGCGCCGGTGGCCGCCGCCACCAGGCAACAGACCAGGGAGGCCATCACATAGACTTTCTGCCGCCCGTACTGCTGGTCGTAGGCAATATGCTCCATGGGCTCGTTTTTCAGTGGGCAGAACAGGGCGTGGATCAGCATGTACAGCACCGGCAGGTAGGTCAGGACATAGGGCACAAAGGCGTAGAACGCGTACATGCTGTAGCTGGGCACCAGGCCGGAGCCCACCAGCAGTCCCACGGCCACCAGGGAAAGCAACAGTTGGCAGATCCAGAACCGCCGGTAGGAACGGGCATCCAGGTCAATGTGGTACCACTTGCCGCGGTAGCGGTAGTTCCTTTTTCCTTTTATCAGGGAGGTCAGTTCGTATTCCGATTCGTATTTTCGCTTCATAACAGACAGGTTCCTTTCCGGGGATGCACCGGCACGGGCAGGCCGTGGCCATGGCGTCAAAACAGGTTTGACGCCTTCATCATAACATGGCCGGGCCGGTTTGTCGAGGCACTTCTGAGGGCTGGGAAGGGCCGGCTTTCCAGGGGCAGGGCGGATGCCTTCCGGCGGCCGGTTGACACCCTCGAAAAAAAGCGATATAGTGAATTCAGGAATGCGTGGGGGTGGCCGGCCTTTCGGGGCGGTTCCATCCCCCTTTTCACATTTTATTTTAGTCAGCAGCACGAAACAGCGGATACAGGAAGGAAGAACGGAATATGGTAAAAATTATGTACGTAGCGCAGGAACAGGAACGGCAGCGGGCGGCAGCGGAGTTGGCCGGTGAGATGGGGATCCAGGTTCTTCCCTACGGCGCGCCCCGGGCGGCCAGGGAGGAGCTGGAGGAGGCGGTGCGGGAGGCTGAGCGGGAAAACGTGGATGTGATCATAGCCCAGGGGCGGATTCTGGCCGTTTTGCAGGAACTGAACTGTTCCATTCCCCTGATCCCCTGCTACTTCCACGGGGAGGAGACGGTGGCCATTCTGTTTTATCTGAACAAATACCTGCAAAAGCAGCCGGGCTATCAGCCGGGAAAGCAGTATTCGGTGGCGCTGGTTACCCACCAGCCCCTGAACATCAACCGGGAGATGCTGGAAGAGCTGTACTACATGAAGCTGCACAACTGGCAGATTAGCGCCAAAACCCCGGAAGAGGAGGCGGCCTTTTTCCAAAAGCTGAAGGCGGAAGGCACGGATGTGGTGGTAGGCGCGGAGCAGTATCGGCGCCAGACGGAGGCCAACGGGATGCTGTTTTTCTACCAGGCCGGCGTCCATGATCGGGAGATGATGTGTAAGAGCCTGAGCATTGCCCATACGGCGGCAGAGTCCATTGCAGCCCTGAAGAAGAACCAGCGGGAGCTGCAGGCCATTGTTGACTACGCCTTTGAGGCGGTGCTGACCCTGGACGGGGAAGGGCGGATTGTATTGATGAACAGTAAGGCCTGCCAGCTGTTCCAGCTGGAGCGCCAGAAGGTCATTGGCCGGAAAATCTGCGACGTGATCCCCCAGATTGCCCAGGAGGACATCCACTATATCCTGCACAAGGGCGGAAACCTTTTCGGCAGCATTCTGCGGATGGAAAACCAGGTGATGGTGGTGAACCTGATATCCCTGAGCCAGGGAAAGGAGATCACCGGTGCCGTCGCCCACTTTACGGAGCTGAAGCAGCTGGAGCAGCTGGAGGTCACGGTGAGGAACCAGTACTACGCCAAGGGCCACAAGGCCAAATACCAATTCAGGGATATTCTGGGAGAGTCTTCGGTCATCCAGGAAGCCCGGGAGCTGGCCCAGCGGTTCGCTAACTATGAGGCCAACGTGCTGCTCCTGGGGGAGACCGGCACCGGAAAGGAGTTGTTTGCCCAGAGCATCCACAATGCCAGCCTGCGGCAGCAGGAGCCCTTTGTGGCCCTAAACTGCGGCGCCCTGCCGGTGAACCTGCTGGAAAGCGAGCTGTTCGGCTATGTGGACGGCGCCTTCACCGGGGCCTCCCGCAAGGGCAAGAAGGGCATGCTGGAGATTGCGGATAAGGGCACCATCTTCCTGGACGAAATTTCGGAGATGGACTGGCAGGGGCAGGCCCACCTGCTGCGGGTGCTGGAGGAGCACACCCTCACCCGCATTGGGGATGACCGGGTGATCAAAGTGGATGTGCGGGTGATTGCCGCCTCCAACAAGAACCTGCGGAAACTGGTGGAGGAGGGGAAGTTCCGGGAAGACCTCTACTACCGGCTGAACGTGCTGACCCTGAATATCCCTCCCCTGCGGAGCCGGGAGCAGGACTCGGTGCTTCTGGCCCGGCATTTTTTGGTGCGGTTTGGGGAAAAGTACAAGAAAGCGGTGGGGTTGACGCCGGAGGCGGAGCAGGTGATTGCCAGCTACCCGTGGCCGGGCAATGTGCGGCAGCTGCGGAACTTCTGTGAGCGGCTGGTGGTGATTGCCGGGACCAACATGCTGGAGGCGGACTTTATCATCCGCCAGCTGGAGGGCGTGTACATGATCCGCAGGGATGACATTGTGCCCCGGAAGCCGCCGGCGCCGGCTGGGGAGGCGCTGGCTCCGACGGAAAAAGAACAGATTGTGGAGGCGCTGAACCAGGCCAAGGGGAACCGCCAGAAGACGGCGGAGCTTCTGGGCATCAGCAAGTCCAGCCTGTGGCGGCGGATGAAAAAATACAATATTGGGGAGCGGTTCTGAGGCCCTTCCGGGCCCGGGAACTCTCCCGGTGTTCTGCCCGGTCGGACGGCGCTGCGCCGCAGGCCGGGTTTACTCTGCCCCGGCCACGCAGACCCAGACCCCGTAGACCTGCCGGACGCCGGCGGCCTTCAGGGCCCGGGTGCAGGCCTCGGCGGTGCTGCCGGTGGTGTAAATATCGTCCGCCAGCAGCACCCGGTGCAACCCTTGCGGCCGCCGGCGCACCTCCATGGCCTGCTCCAGGTTTTTCTGACGGGCGGCAGGCCCCAGCTCTTTCTGGGCCTGGGTGTGGCGCCGGCGGACCAGCACGCCGGTGAGCACCGGCAGGTGCAGGGCTGCCCCCAGGCGCTCCGCCAGCACCTGGGCCTGATTGTAGCCCCGGACCCGCTGCCGGGCCCGGTCCGCCGGCACCGGCACAATGGCTTGGGGACGCCAGCGAAGGAGCTGCCGCCCGTACCGGCGCACCAGCTCCTCCGCATAAAAATCCGCATACTCCGGCCTTCCGCCGTACTTGAAGCCCGCAATGGATTTGCGGGCGGTCTCATCATAGTGGAGCAGGGCCACCGCCCCGTCAAAGGAACGCTTTCGGGAGGCGCAGTCCCGGCAGTATTCCAGCTCCGGAGCGGAGATTTCCCGCCCGCATTTCTTGCACACCGGCTCCTCAATGAAGGCCAGCTTCTTCCGGCATTCCGGGCAGGCCAGCACCCCTTTGGGCATGGCCACATCCCCGCAGACCGGGCACCGCCTGGGATACAGCAGGTCTAAAATTCGGTTTGCTCCATTCCCCATTCTGCCACCTCCCGGATACAGTCGGCCAGGCCCGAGTACCGCTTCTGCTCTTCCCCGTTGTCCACCATGGCCTGGAAGGCCTCCGGCACCCCCACAATGCACACGCAGCTTTTGGCCCGGGTAA
>CAZSAF010000141.1:0-7323 GCA_964604605.1 uncultured Lachnospiraceae bacterium | reverse complement strand
AACACAAAGGGGAAATATATAAAATAAACTTTTCCGGTTTATCCGGGTTAGGATAACACAAATCGCGATTTTTACCCGCCTGGGAATACAAAAAGAGCCCGGAACTCTCCAGGCTCTTTGGTACGTTTTTCTTTGGGCTTCTCCGCCGCTTACTGCAGCTTGATTCCCTCCAGCAGGTCCTTCAGGCTGGTGGCCGCTCTGCCGGTCTCTTTGTAATTATAGGTTTCCTTCTCCTCCCGATTGTAGTCTCTGTCCCGGGACGGACGGTCTCTCCGCTCGCGGGACGGAGCCTCCTGGAGGGCCTTCACGCTCAGGCTCAGCTTGCCGTCTTTGATGGCAATGATCTTCACCTGAACCTTCTCCCCCTTCTTCAGCACATCCGAGGGCTTCTCCACTCTCTTGTAGCTGATCTGGGATACATGCAGCAGTCCGGACAGGCCGTTCTCCAGCTCAATAAACGCGCCGTAGTCCATCAGGGAATCCACCGTGCCTTCCAGCACCTGGCCCACCTCGCAGGCGGCCAGCTTGGCGGCTTTCTCCTCCTTGGCCCTCTGGCGGGCAACCGCCTTGCCGGAGAGCACCAGTTTCTTGTTTTCCTTATCGGCGGTAATGACCATTACCTCAATGGTCTTGCCCTTATAGTCCTCCAGATTTTCCACATAGCCGGCGGCCAGCTTGGAAGCCGGAATAAAGGCGCGCACGTCGTCCACGTAGGCAACCACGCCGCCCTTTACCACGCTGTCGATCTTGACCTCAAAGATGGTCTTCTCATTCAGCATTGTCTCAAATTTATCCCATACCGGATCGTCATTGGACGGCCCCTGCTCCAGAGACGCCTCCAGCTCCGCAGCGTAATCCGCCATGGTTTCCACCGGCGTTTCTTGATTCTTCATTTCTTCGCTCATAACAACCTCCCGCAATCCTACTCTTGGCGGTTATCCTGCCCGGAAAATTACCGCTATTGTTAAGATTATAGCATCTCCCGCCCCTTTATGCAAATGCTTTTTCAATTTTATTTGACAGCTTCCTCCGGTTTCCGCTAAAATTGTCTTGGCGCTGGGTTTCGGAAGATGTTCTGCATGGCTGGGCGCCCTGCTGTTTCAGGTGCGGAAAGTTCTGCCTGCGTCCAGGATAGCCCAAAAGCCGGAAGGGATGTCCACCGCCTCCCCGGAGGCACGGGCAGAGGGCACAGAGACAGGCGCTGCCGCATAAGATAGGGTATACCCGTTCACAAATCGCATCAGGGCTGCTTTTACCAAACCGACTTCTGAGTGATGTACCGATCTTCCTGATGCTTCTGTATAAACGGGGATGCCGGTTTTCCGGCATCCCCTCTACATATTCCTCCCCCCGGTGCGGTTCCGCCTTACGGCCTTCTGTCCCGTGCCTTACACGGTCAGCTCCTCCGTCTGCTTGATCAGGATCAGCCGGTCCCCTGGCCTCACTTCATCCCCGATTCCCTCGTTGGTTTCCCGGATTCCTTCCACCGTGGTGTAGAATTTTCAGGCAATTTTCCACAGGGTGTCCCCCGGCTGTACCCGGTAACCCACAATCCCCGGCATCCGGCGGATCTTCTCCGGGTCGTAGGGGACCAGCTCCGCGTCCGCCAGAATGGTCCGCTCCTCCCGGGTCAGCACAATCGCCTCCAGCACAATGCCGGCCCGCACCTCCGCCTCCTCCACACTGATCATCAGAATATTCAGGTTTTCCGCCATGGACTTCAGGCGGTATGTACACCGGGAATCCATGCCCCGGGCCTCCATCAGATGCTGGAAGGGCAGCACCGCATCCACGGAGCGCAGCGGCTGGCTGTCATCTGCCGAGGCGTACAGCACCGTCACGTGCAGGGCGCCCTCCACCTCCAGTCCATCCTCGGTGACCCCCACATGATCCACCATCACCTGGCCGCTGCCCCTGCAGATCTGCAGAATCCGCTCTCCCTCCGGCAGGCGCACCCGCTCAGAGAGCTTCGCCCGGGAGCTGTTGCGCACCAGATTTTTTTCAAAGGAGGCCTCCTTCTTCGTAAGCACTGCCTCCTTGGCCGGGGAGTACAGTTCGCAGACCGCGTCTATCTCCTCCGTCTCATACAGCCGCACCGGCAGCTCCAGAATAGCCTCCGCTTCCAGCACCCGCAGCTCGCCGTCCCCGTCCTCCCGGGGCTCCAGGCTGCTGTGGATCAGACGCACATCCACATCCGGAATCATCTCTTCCGTGCTGTCCGGCAGTTCCATCTGGCCGGAAAAGGGAACGGAAAACTCTTCCCACTGCACCGGTATATGCCCGCCGTCCCCCTGGTATAAGACAAAGACGGACAGCTCCCCCTCCCCCGGATGGCCAGGGCCCCGTCCAGGGGACGGCAGTCCACACTCCGCAGATCCACCTCCCGCCAGAGAATCTCCCCCAGGTTGAGCTTGTTGCCGGAGTTCTCCAGCTCTTCACTGATCCGGTAATTTTCCCGCTTCTGCACGGCAATCCGGGTCACGGTGTAAGTCTCCCGCCTGCTTTCCAGAGGCTCCTCCGCGGATGCGCCGGTGATCAGGCTCTCCTGCTGCAGGCCTTCCGCCCCCGGCTCCACGGTTTCCTCCAGCCCCAGAAGCTCCGTATCCAGCACAATCCCATTCTCGGTCAGGTACAGCTCTTTCACCTGAATGCTGTAGCCGCCGCTGGACTGGGCCCCGTAGCCCACTGCCAGATACAGGTCCGAGCCGGCGCTGTAGGTCAGCCGGAATTCCTCTTCCTTCTGCCCGCATCCCGCCGGGAAAACCAGCAGGAAGGCCAGCAGAAGCAGGCATGCCATCCTTCTCAAGGTTCACCCCTCCCCAAATCCTATCCTTTATGAATTGTATGTGCCAGAAGAAAAAATGACAGCAGCCTTGCGGCCGCCGCCATTTTCCGGAAAGCTCCCATGGAAAGGAAACTTGCTTTCCCAATATTCTTTTACCGGTAGCTCTTCCGCCCGCTGGCGTCGGCCACCCCCATCTCCATCCGGTATTTGGCCACGGTGCGGCGGGAAATACCGGCCCCCGCCTCCTTCAGCAGGTCCGCCAGCTTCTGATCGCTGAGAGGCTTTTTCTTGTCCTCCTCCTGGATCAGCTCCCGCATTTTATCCTTAATCCGCTCCGGCGTCCACACCTGGGCGCCCTGGGCCGCCACGCTTCTGGTAAAGAAATAGTTCATGGGGTAAATGCCCCAGGTGCACTGGACATACTTGTCCCGCACCGCCCGGCTGACCGTGGACTCGTGGACACCAATCTTCTCCGCCACATCCAGCAGCCGCAGGGGCTGCAGATGGCCGGGGCCCTGCTCAAAGAACTCCTTCTGAAACTCCACCAGCGCCCGGGCCACCGAAAGCAGGGTGTTGCCCCGCTGCTGGATGCAGGAAACCACCCACTCCGCCTGCTTCAGCTTCTCCCCTATGTAGCTCTGGGTTTCCGGGGAAGGGTCCGCATGGAGCATGTCCACATAGTAATGGCTGATCAGCACCTTGGAGTAGGCGTTGTCGTTGAGCAGCACCTCAAAATACCCCTGGAACTTGACCACGGTCACATCCGGCAGGATATAGCGCAGATGCTCTCGGGAGGAAAAACCACTGCCCGGAATGGGGTTCAGGGAACGGATCAGCTGGCAGGCCTCCTCCACCTGATCCAGGGAGGCGCCGGTGAGGGTGGCAATTCGGGGCAGCTGGTTCTTCCCCAGCAGCTCCAGGTGGCTGCCAATGATCTCCACCGCCAGGGGCTCCTCCCGGTTCAGCCGGTGCAGCTGCAGCAGCAGGCATTCCTGCAGGTCCGCCGCGCCCACCCCGGCCGGCTCCACGCTCTGGAACACCCGCAGATATGCCGCCGCCTCCTCCGGTGAAAGGTCAAAGGCCTCGCAAAGCCCCTGGGGCATATCCTCCAGATAACCCCGGGAATCCAGAGAATAGGCCAGATAATGGTAGATCCTTCCCTCCCGATCGTCCTTTGCCAGGGGAATCAGCTGGGACAGCACATACTGGGGCAAGTTTTCCTCCTCCGCCGGAAGGTTCCAGGCATCCCGCTCCTGCTCCTCCTGGCACTCCCGCCCATAGTAAACCCGGTTCTGCTCATCCGTGGCCTCCAGCCATTCCAGCTTCCGCTGCAGGTCGCTTTTGGCCTGGGGAGCCTCGCGGTTGTCCTCCAGCTCCACCAGCGGATTTTCCAGGGTTAACTCCTTCAGATAGCTGTCCAGCTCCTGTACGTTCATCTGCAGGATCTCCACGGACTGAATCATTCGCTGGGACAGCATCTGCTTCTGTTCCAGAGAAAGCTTCATATTCATGGCGAACGCCTCCTCTCCTGTACTTTCAAGCTTTCGTGTTCCCTTTTCTCTGCGGCCTTCCGGCTACAGAATTCCTTATTTTATGATGTTGGGGTCAAAAAGTGTTTTGACCTTTTGACCCTGGTATTATCTTATTATCATACCACGGATTCCGCCGGATTTCACACCCCGAATCCCAGAATTTTCCTGCGCCCTCACACAATCTCCGTAAAAAAACCGCCGCCCAGGGACTGGATCTCCTCATAACCGTTCCGAACCCGGTCGCCCAGAAGCCACTCGGCCAGCTCCTCCACTCCCAGGGAGAGCTCCGGATGTTCCCCCGGCGCCTTCTCTAACCGGGAACCCAGAGGGCTCAGGTGCCAGCGGAAGGTTCCGCTGTTTTCCGGAAGCAGCGGGTCCTCCACCTGCAGTACCAGGCTGCGCTCCTCCCGGCTGCGGATAGCCTCCAGAAAGGCCTCCAGGTGGACAATCCGGGCCATAATGGCGGAGTGTGCCTCCCCCAGCCATCCGGTGTTCACCACCGATGCCGGGCCGTGCTGCCCGCTCTCCAGATACAGCCGGGCCAGATACGCCCGCACCGCCGCCTGCACCGCCTGCCGCCGGCGGCGGAAGGCCTGCGTCTCCGGCAGGCCCAGCCGCAGGAAATCCGGCAGGAAGGACTCCGCCAGAATCAGCTCCCGGATCTCCAGTCCTTCTTCTTCCGGCCAGAAGACCATCACCCCCACCGGTGTCCGCTCCTGCTCCAGCACCGCCAGGCCGCCTCCCTCGGAGGCCACCTCCCGGCGGAGCCGGGCCATAGAATCCGGGGTCCGCTCCGGGAATACCCGGAACCGCCGGGAAAGTTCCCCCTTGCAGAAGGCCGCGGCCCAGGCATCCTCCTCCGGCTGCAGCGACCGCACCGCCAGCGGCTCCCGGGCATCCGGGGAGGCTTCCTCCCGGCTGCCTCCGTCTGCCCCCAGTCCCGCCGTGTCAGCGTCTTCCGGCAGCGGCCCCGTCCATTTCCGGTACACATACCGGAAGCCAAAGGGGCGGTAAATGGCCGGGTCGGCGGGCATCAGCCACACAAAGGGCATCCGCCTTTGCCGCCAATGGGCCATGCCCTCCTGGAGCTGCCGGGCCATCAGCCCCCGGTGGCGGTAATCAGGGCGGGTGGCCACCCCCACCAGGTAGCGGCTGTCCCACCGCTCCCCCTGGACCCACAGGGGATAGGGGTTCCACTGGATCATGGAAACCGGCTCCCCCGACACTTCCTCCACGGAGATGTCCGCCTCCGGCGCCTTCTCCCGGTAGTAGTAGTCCACAAAGGAGGCGGAATCCTCCCAAAACATTTCCTGCCAGAGGCCGCGGGTGGCTGGCTTTTCCCCGTCCGTCAGCCAGCGCATGGACCATCCTCCTTCCGGGAAGCCGGGGCTTCTCCCTCCTGGGAATCCGGGTTTTCTTCCTCCCGGGGTTCCGGGGCTTCCACCCCCTCCGGCCGGTAATCCTGCTGGGTCAAGGTGTACTTGCGCACCATAAAGATGGGGTGGTAGGACTCCTTGGCCTTCCGCAGGGCCGGCAGGCCCACGTCGTCCTCCCGGTTTACCAGCACCGCCTCCGGAAACTCGTGAACCAGGAACTGCTGGTTGATCAGCGGATACAGGCCCCGGATCTCGCTGTTGGCCTTCTCAATGTGGATCACCGCCATCTGGTCCACCGGGTTGTAGCTGCCCACGGTGAAGGCCTCCAGCTGCCCGTCCACCCAGATGCCGGCCACGCAGGTGCCCAGCTCATCCATGTGGTGGAGGATGGGGTCAATGCCCTCCACCTCCCCGTCCAGGTGGTGGCCGGCGTCATCCCCCTTGCTGGAGCGCCACCGGTCCAGGAACTGCCACACCTGGTCCCGGTCCGCCATGGTGATCCGCCGGTACTCCCAGCGCCCTTCGTACTCCTTCAGGAAGGCGTTGATGTGGTTTTTCTTCTTGTGATATTTTTTCCCCGCCAGGGTCCGAAGGCTCTCCGCGTCATACACGTAGTCCGCCGCGTCCACCTCCTCCTGGATCTGGTAGCGGCCGGGAGCCAGCTCCAGAGCCTGGATCCCCGGCTCATCGGCAAAGATCACCTCCATGGGCCGGTGCAGCTGCCGGTTCATATACCCCTCCAGCACCACAAAAAAGCGGGCCATATCCTCCTTCCGGCACACCGGCAGGCAGGCCCGGTACTGGTCCTTCACGTGGCTCAGCAGCAGCACCGCCTGGCCCTCTACCAACGCAAACTCGCACCCAAAATAGTCTTTCCACAGGAAGCTGTCCAAAATCACGCTGTCACAGGTCAGGTTGGAGCGCAGAGAAAAATAGGGGCGCAGGGCCTCCACATCCGATGCCTCCAACGGTTTAAAGCATAAATCCATTGAGTCGTCTCCTATAGAATAGAATGGGCTTTTGCCCCAGTATGGCAAAAGCCCGTACTCCGATCCTGTTTTCCTTTACTCGGTAATCGCCGTGTACTGAATGGAGGACACCGCGCCATCCTGTACCAGGAACAGCAGGGTGCAGTCCCCTTTGGTGTAGCTGTAGGTCCCTTCCTCCGCAGGCTCGCCGTAAGCTTCCACCACATCCTCCGCCGAGGAGCCAATGGAAACGCCCTCCGGTGTGGAAACCAGGTCATCCCGGATCTCCACGGAGGAGACATAATCCACATCCTCCACCGGGTAGGTCTTCAGAATGAAGCTGCCGTAGGTGTACTGCTTGTCCAGGCCTTCAAAGGCACAGCTCTCCGACTCAAAGTAGTCATCGTACTCGCCCAGGGCCTCCACTATGGGAGCCGCCTCCGCGTTCATGGCGATGGTCACATCCCCGGACTGGAACACATAGGCGTCCGATCCACCTGCCGCCGCAGTGGTGTCCCCGTTGTCTCCGCTGCCGCTTGCCGCCGCAGTGGTATCCCCGTTGTCTCCGCTGCCGCTTGCCGCGGTGGTCTCATTTCCGCCGCCTCCGCAGCCCACCAGAATCAGCATGGCCGCTAACAATACCGCTAACTTTTTCATCTCGT
>CAZSAF010000140.1:0-7378 GCA_964604605.1 uncultured Lachnospiraceae bacterium | reverse complement strand
TGATTGATTGCTTTTTTTCATATTTTTCCTTCCCTTTTTCAAACAGGGCCCGTAAGGGTCCTGTTTGTTTTTCCGGTTTTTCTTCCGCCACCACTCTTGTTTTCAGCTTGTGTTTTTCCATACCGGGGCGTATACTGAAAATAGTGATACCAAGGTCAAAACACCATTTTGACCCCGGCACCATACATACCATTTGATAGAAAGGGGCTTTTTATGAAATATACAAAAATCGGTGTTTTCCTGCTGGCCGGAGCCATGAGCCTGCAGGCGTCGGCCTGCAGCAGCGCCCCGGAAGACAACCTCTCCCAGGAGGAAGCCTCCACTTTGCGGGAGACACAGCAGGCGGAAACGGAGGCGGCCTCGTCCTCCCAGGATCCGGCAGAGTCCAATGCTGACTGGACCACGGAGGAAGCCGAAGCCGCCTTCTCCGACTTTGTAACCCGGCAATGGGGTCCGGAGGCCAACACCGGCATTTTCTCCTATGGCTTTGAACCCACCGGGGAGGCTGCCGCACATCCGGAGACAGCGGCCCTCTCCGACCAGCTAATCACCACCCATCTGCAGGACATAGACCTGGACGGAAAGGAGGAGCTGACCGCCGTGGTGCTGGAGGGCAGCCAGGCAAGCGGCCAGGGGACCAACCGCATCACCGTCTTCCTCTATGAATACACCGGCCAGCAGGTGGTGCAGCAGGATTCCGTCTCCCTGGAGGGCTGCTATTCCTGGAATCGGATGGAAGACTATGTCATCGGCATCCGCTCCACCGACACCGATGTGCTCCTCTATCTGGCCGGGGACCAGGACGGCTACCTGTTTGCGGACGGGGTTACCCAGCAGCTGAAGGTCTGCCGCTACAACGGGGAAACCCTGGACTTTCTCATAGATGAGACCATCTCCGGCTCCGATGACTCCTGGCAGGCCGGCTGGACGGAGGAGCTCCGCAGCCTGGGCTTTGCCCTGGACAGCTCCTGGGATACGGAGCGCTGGAAGATCAGCACCGATGAGCTGGAGCCCCATTTCTGGGTCCTGTGCCACGGGGAAGCCACGGTAAACCTGGAGGACATGGACGCCTACGAAAACGCCTGCCAGGAAAGTCAAGAGGCCCAGGCGGACTATCTGCTGCACCATGCGGAAATGCAGGGTTACCTGCGCGGAGGGGACGGCGCCGTCATCTTTGGCACCGGCTGGCCGGACGACGGCCCCACCTCCACGGATTCCGCCTATATCCTGCCGGACAGCGACTCCCGGTACCTGACGGAGGCGGATCTGGACGGCCTCACCGGGGAGCAGCTGCGGCTGGCCCGAAACGAGATCTATGCCCGCCACGGGCGGATTTTTGACAGCCCGGATCTGAAGGAATATTTTGAAAGGCAGCCCTGGTATGTGGGCACCACGCCCAGCAATGAATTTTCCGAATCGGTGCTGAATGCGTGGGAACGGGCCAATCTGGCGTTGATTCTGCAGGCAGAGGAAGGGCGCTGAAACCATTCCGAATAGGACGAAGCCAAGCTCCCCTGAAAAAATTCCCCGGAGGCAATGCCTCAGGGGGAATTTTTTTCCCGTTCCTTCTCCAGCAGCCGGTAGGAAAAGCTCAGGTACAGCCGCTCCTCCGGAGCCTGGAAATCCGACTCCAGCAGTTCCTTGATCCGCTCCAGCCGGTACAGGAAGGTGCTCCGATGAATGAACAGGCGGCGGGAGGCCTGGGTGGCGCTCAGGTTCTCCTCCAGGTAGGCCCGCAGGGTTTCGTAGTATTCGGTGTTCTGCTCCTGGTCCGTCTCCTGCAGCTTCAGCAGCCCCGGGTGGCAGACCATGTACCCGGGCAGCCGTTTGGTACACTGCTCCAGCAGGTAGGGGAAGGCCACCGCATCAAAGTAGTGGATCCACAGATAGGATTTGACCCGGCTGCCCACGTCCAGGGCCACGCCGGCCTGGACATACTGGCGGCGCAGGTTGCCGTGACCCTCCATGACCCGGCTGTAGCCGGCCTTCAGGAAGCTCTCCCGGATAAAGTATTTCAGCCGACTTCCCAGGGTCTCCATATCCGTCCCCGCCTTGGTCAGATTGAAGAAGTTGACAATATCCCCCTGGAACAGGAAGCTGCAGGTGTGGGGATACCACTCTTCCATATAGTTGCATATCGTGTTGGCGGTCAGGTTTTTCTGGTCTAGGTAGGTGACCTGGAACACCAGGCACAGGTAATCGTCCTGGCGCCCCCAGCCCAGCATGGCAAGCTGCTGGCTGATCTCCATGTAATCGGCAGTCCGGTCCGAAAGGACCCGGTGAAAGATGGCCCGCAAGCTGTCGCTGTCCGGCCCCGCCGCCCGGGCCTGGTGCAGCAGGTCGCCCGCCCAGAAGGCCAGCCGCTCCAGCAGATAGCTGTCTCCCTGGGTCAGCTTCTTCCCTTTCTCCATCAGCACCAGCCGACAGATGGTCTCCCCCGACCGGCGGATGTTCAGGTTCCAGGAGCAAAACCCGGTGATATGGCCCGGATACCACACGGCCCCCTCCGCCTCCTGAATCCGCTGGTACTGTTCATCCTGCTGCAGCGCATTGATATACTCCATCCGATCCGGCCCCGGCCGGAACAGCTGGTACTCCTCCGCGTCCTCATCCAGCCCGGCCTGGTACTCCAGGGAAAAATCCAGGCCCACCACCACCAGCGGATTCTGGAAGATGGGTAAGGATTTTTCCAGCATCTCCCGGACGCTTCCCTGGCGGGCCCGGATCTCCCCCAGCTCCCGCTCCCAGTTCTCCAGAACATCAAAAATCCGCTGCAGCTCATTGAACACCGCAATCTGGCCAGCCTGGGGAATGCGGATATAGGTGGCCTCTCCCCAGTCCGCCGGCGTCTCCGCCCCGCCGCAGAGGATCACACACCCGGCCGGATATGGCTCCGGCAGAACTTGTTCCGTCAGATAAAAGCGCCCGGCAACCGGCTCCGTTCCCTCCTCATAGAAAAGAGGGCGTCCCAGGGGAGGACACCCTTCCGCAATCCTGCATCCGTCAATCGGGAATCGCTGCTCCAGCCGCTCCGCGGCAATCTCTGCTGTCAGCTTCAAACATCCACCTCCCATACCCTGCCCACCAGCGTAGGCGATTGATTACAGCAAGTAGCTCTTGGCCCACTCCGCTGCGTCCACCGCCGTCTCCGTGTAGGCGTCCGCGCCGATCTCTTCGGCAAACTGCTGGTTGACCGAGCCGCCTCCCACCATAATCTTCAGCGGAGGCAGGTCCTTGGCATTCCGCAGACTCCGGACCACCTGCCGCATTTCCGGCATGGAGGTGGTAAGCAGGGAGGAGATGCAGACCAGCTTCACTTCCGGATGCTCCCGCACCGCCTTCAGGAACTGCTTTTCCGACACATCCACGCCCAGGTCAATGACCTTGAAGCCGGCGCTGCGGAACATAATCGCTACCAGGTTTTTCCCCACATCGTGCAGATCCCCCTCCACGGTCCCCAGCACAACGGTCCCCCGGTTAATTTCCCCGCTCTTCTCCAGGAAGGGCTCCAGAATCTGCAAGCCCTTGCGCATGCTCCGGGCCGCCGAAAGGATCCGGGGAATATCGCACTCGTTGTTCCGGTAGTGCTCCCCCGCATCCCGCATGGCCGGAATCAGCGCCTCCTCCAAAATCCGGTTCGCCGGCAGGCCCTGCTCCAGCGCCTGCCGAATCTGCTTTTCCACATCCTTGGGGCGACCGTTTGTCACCGCCTCCTGTATTGCCTCCAGAACCGGCACCTCCGGCCGCCTCCCTTCTCTGTGGTTTCATAAGGATCCCGCACCGCCTGCGGCGAGCCGCCTTCGCAGCGTCTTCCTTCTACCTGATTATAACGGCTGCCGGAGCAAAAAACAACTGGTATATGCAATGGTTCCGGGACCGTGATAATATTCCATCTGGTTGGCCTTACATACCTCCGTCACCAGCATCCCGTAGGACTCCATGGAAGAGAGCTGTTTTTCCGGAAAACGGCAAAGCGCGTCCGGGTAGGTGCAGGTCTTGCACTGGCAGCAGCTGCCGGCTCCCAAGGGCAGTATGTCCGGATACTCCTTCCGGAGCGCATCCAGCATCTGCCGGAAATGCTCCTTGTGCAGCTTTTCCGTCTCCATCATGGTTTCCCCATCCAGCTCATCCTCCAGCTCCCCCACAGTCTGCACCAGGATTCCCTCCTGGAACCGGGCCACCCGTGCCCGGCATTCCTCCAGGGTGCCGCAGCCCGGCGGGCAGCTCCAGTTTTTCCCGTACCGGCCGCAGTTGCCATTTTTACACATTTCCCGCACTTCCGGCAGCAGCTTGATGGTGGAAGCGTCCAGCGGCTCCACATAAGTGAAGCCACACTCCCGTCCCAGCTTTTCCAGCTCCTGATAATCCAACATTTTTTTCACTCCTCCTGCTCCTTCCTTTTCCGGCGAACCCAAGCCCGGCTGCTCACAGCCTGAGCGGTCCGCCGGTTCCATCTCCCATCCGGCGCCGCCTACAGGCTTTCCGGAAATTCCAGCTCATCCACAAAGGCATCCTGGAACTGGGGAAGGGAGGCCAGCTCCAAAAATTCGGTCTCCGCCGCCAGCTTTTTGGACCGCTCCAGGGCATCCCGCTGCCGCACCACCTGCTTGGCCCCTTCGCCGGCGGCATTTCCCACCGCCTGCAGCCGTCCCCGCAGTTCTCCGGGGATCAGGCCAATCCGGCAAGCGCTTTCCGGGTTCAGATAGGTGCCGAAGGCCCCTGCCAGGTATACCCGCTCCACATCCTCCAGCTTGACGCCCAGCCGCTCTGCCAGAAGATGGATGCCGGCGGCAATGGCGCCCTTGGCCAGCTGCACCTCCCGGATATCCCGCTGGCTCAGGGAGACCCCCGGCCCCTCCGCATCCGGCTGGGTCAGGTAGTACACCGGCTGGCCGTCCTGCTGGCCGTTTCCCTCCAGCTTTCCGCTCTCGTTCAGGGCTCCCACCTCCAGCAGGGAGGCAATGGCGTCAATCAGTCCGGAACCGCAGATTCCCACGGCCCGGCCGCCGCCGATGACTTGGCAGCGCAGCTGCCCGTTCTCCACCTGCACATGCTCAATAGCGCCGTCCGCCCCCCGCATACCGCAGGAAATCTTGGCCCCCTCCAGGGCCGGCCCCGCCGCGGTGGAGCAGGCAATCCGCCGTTCCCGGTTGCCCAGCACCAGTTCCCCGTTGGTTCCGATATCAATGAGCAGGGTCAGAGGCTCCTCCTCCCCCAGCCGGGTGGCCAGCAGGCCGCCTACGGTGTCCGCCCCCACAAAGCCGGCAATCAGCGGCAGCCACAGCATCTCCGCCCCTTCCCCGGCGTGGATGCCCACGGAATCCGCCGGAATCCGGATGGCCTCCCGGAAGACCGGCTGATAGGGGGCATGGACCAGGGACTCCGGCAGCAGGCCCAGGAACAGATGATGCATGCAGGAATTGCCCACCAGGCTCACCTGGTACACATCCTCCCGCCGGGCGCCGCCCTTCTCGCAGAGCCGGCCCAGCATGGCGTCAATTTCCCGGCGCACGCAGCGGCTCAGCTCCTCCAGCCCCCCCGCCAGCGCATAGTCCGCCCGCTGGATCACGTCCGCCCCAAAGGACACCTGGGGGTTCATGGCGCTGTCGGTGGCCAGCTGCTCTCCGCTCTCCACATCCAGCAGATAGCCGGCAATGGAGGTGGTGCCAATGTCAAAGGCCGCCGCCAGCAGATGCCGGCCCTGGCCGTCCCCCTCCCAGAGATCCAGGATCCGGCTGCCGCTCAGGACAGCGGTCAGCGCCCCCTCCCGGTTTCCGCCTACCCGGGCCAGCAGCCGGGCCACCCGCAGATCCGGCTTCCGCACGCCGGAGCCAGCCTCCGCCACACCGTCTGCGGTTCCCTCCGCTGTGGTGCCGGCCGCCTCAGCGGGTATCCCCTCCTCTTCCAGGGCCAGGCACAGCCGCTCCCACTCGGAAAGCTCCCAGTGGTCCCGGCGGGAGGGCAGCTGCAGAGAGATCCGCCGCAGCTCCGGGGAAAGTCCGCCCAGCTGGGCAACGCCTTCGGTCAAAACATGGAGATCCTCCTTTTCCAGGGTCTCCACCGTCACGTCGCCGGTGACCTTCTCACAGCAGGCCTTCACCACCCGGGCTTCCTCCTCAGGCTTCCGCATCCGCACCAGGCATTTTCCACACTTTCCCTGGCCACCGCAGGGAGCGTTGGGGTGGAGTCCAGCCTGAATCTGTGCCTCCAGAAGGTTGGTTTCCTCTTCCACAGAAATCTGTTTTTTCTCTCCGGAAAAAAACACGGTATATACCGCCATCACACTCACCTCTTCCGGCATTCTCTCATGCCTGTTTTTGTTCAGTATAGCACACTGCCGCCGTCCTGCAATACCCTATCGGCAAAAAAAAGGACTGCCGTACCGAAAAAGGGATGCGGCAGTCCAACTGTTATCCGAATTTTTGCTTACGCTACCAGCTCCTTGGCTTTCTGAGCCGCGGAAGCCGCATCCGCCGTATAGGCATCGGCTCCGATCTCATCTGCAAAGGCCTGGGTAATAGGCGCTCCGCCTACCATTACCTTGATGCTGCCGCGGTTCTCCAGCCCGTTGAGAGCCTCAACCGTAGCCTTCATAGCCGGCATAGTGGTGGTCAGCAGGGCAGACAGGGCAACAATCGTGGTGTCCGGGTTGGATTTCAGAGCCTCCAGGAATTTCTCCGTAGGCACGTCCACGCCCAGGTCAATGACCTCAAAGCCAGCGCTCTCGATCATCATGGCAACCAGGTTCTTGCCGATATCATGCAGGTCACCGGCAACGGTGCCGATGATAACCTTGCCAGCCTGGCCAGCAGCACCGGAGGCCAGATGGGGCTTCAGGACCTCTACGCCCTTCTTCATAGCACGGGCAGCTACCAGCATCTCCGGTACGAAGATCTCGTTGTTTTTGAATTTCTCGCCTACCACAGCCATGGCGTCGATCATGGCGTTGAGGACTTCGGTTGCGGAAGTGCCCTCGTCCAGAGCTTCCTGGGTCAGGCCGCCAACGATTTTGGATTTGCCCATCTCAACTGCTTTTGCTACTTCTTGCACTTTGCTCATTGTCTTGTTCCTCCTCTTTACTTGATTGGTTTCTCTATACCTCTATTTCTATACACTGCCGTTTCGCGGAACCTGGAATTCCTCCGGCAGTTTATAGGCACGCTCTATCCGGTCTTCTGCAGCCTTTTATTTCTTGGGGCCGATCAGGCCATCCCGGTATGCGCCGATGTACTCCATGCAGTAGTCATCCAGGCCCAGCAGAGCCTCGGTGGCGTAAACCAGACCCAACATATCCCGGTTCACCGGATCCATAATGGCGCTGTCCAGGCCGGCGTTCATAGCCAGCACCAGGAAGCCCTGGTTGATCAGCTTTCTCACC
>CAZSAF010000139.1:0-7416 GCA_964604605.1 uncultured Lachnospiraceae bacterium | reverse complement strand
CCGCGCGGCCTCTCTTCTGCCGAAATGAAACTGTCTGTGTCCGGTTTCCCTTAATCCTGCACATAAGGCATCAGGGCAATGTGGCGGGCCCGCTTCACTGCGGTGGTCAGCGCGCGCTGATGTCTGGCGCAAGTTCCGGTAATTCTTCTGGGAAGGATCTTTCCTCTCTCGGAAACATACTTTCTCAGTTTGTTCACGTCCTTGTAATCGATCACCGCATTCTCCTCGCCGCAGAACACGCAGACTTTCTTTCTTCTGCGCATGCCGCCCCGCTTCTTGACCGGACTATCTGCCTTTTCACCTTTATTGTAAGCCATAATGGTACCTCCTTACCTCCGGGTTCTGTGCCCCGGTTGTCAATTAAACGGAAGATCTTCGTCATCCACCCCGTCCGGGATGTTCATAAAGCCATCGCTCACGGCAGCTGCCTGGCTGGGAGCCGGCCGGCCAGCCGGGGCTGTATATCCGCCGCTATTTCCGCCGCCGTTTCCGCCAGAAGCATTCTTGCTCTCCGCAAACTCGATCTCCTCTGCAATCACCTGCACGCTGTAAACTTTCTGCCCTTCTTTATTGGTGTAGTTGTCGTTTTGGATCCGACCACTCATCAGAATCTTCGTCCCCTGCTTTAAATACCGCTCCACAAACTCAGCCTGTTTGCCAAAGGCGGTGCAATTGAAGAAGTCCGCATCCACGGAATCCCCGGCCCGCTTGAAGCGGCGGTCCACCGCCAGGCTGAACCGGGCAATGGCCATCTGTCCGTTGCTGTTGTTGCTGTAACGGATATCCGGATCTCTGGTTAATCTTCCCATAAGAATGACTTTGTTCATGCAATTCTCCTTTTCTTTATGCCTCTTCCTTCACGCATAAATAACGGATGACCTGCTCCATCAAACGAACGTGGCTCTCCACTTCGCCAGGGCAAGCAGCGTCAGCCTCAAAGTGAACGAAGTAATAGTAGGCTTCCTTCATCTTCTGGATCTCGTAAGCCAGTTTCTTCTTACCCCATTCGTCTACGCTGGTTACCGTGCCGCCGAAGCGAGTAATGTAGCCTTTCACCTTTTCCAGTGCGGCTGCCCTTTCCTCGTCCTCCAGCTTGGCGCTGAGAACAACGGCTAATTCGTACTTGTTCATGCTTCTACCTCCTTGTGGTCTCTGGCCTCCTGCCGGGCAGGAAGCAAGGATGTGTCTAATATGTCACGATTCGTTATTTTAACACATCCGCCGCCGGAAAGCAAGCGGGAAATTTGCTTTTTTCCATGAAATTTTCTTATCTCCCCGGCGCCTGCTGCCCTCTCTCCTTCTCCAGCCGGCGAAACAGCCGGGTCAGCACCACCACCGCCGCCGTGGCCAGCACCACCTCCGCCGTGGGCTGTGCGTAAGGCAGGCCGTACAGCGGGAACAGCCAGTTGAGAATAAACAGGGCCGGAATCTCCAGCACAATCTTCCGCAGGATGGCAAAGACCAGAGCGTTGCGGCCCAGGCCTACTGCCTGGAACAAGCCCACGGCCAGGAAATCCATGCACAGGAACGGCATGCCCAGACAGAATCCATGGAGGAACCGGCTTCCCATAGCAATTACATCCTCATTATCCATAAACAGGCGGACCAGGAACTCGGAGCCAAAGAAATAGAACAGGGCCACGCAGACCAGGAAGGACAAAGCCGTCCGGGCCGCAAAGAGGAAGGTGGCCTTCATCCGCTTAATGTTGCCGCTGGAATAGTTGTAGCTGACCAGCGGCATGATTCCCTGGGAGAGCCCCAGCGCCATCTGGGTGGGCACCTGGTTGATCTTCTGGGCAATACCCATGGCTGCCACCGCGTTGGCGCCAAAACTGGAGGTAAAGTTGTTCAGAATGGTCATGCCGGTGACATTGAGCAGATTCTGGATGGAGGCCGGGATTCCCACACCGCAGACTCCCAGCACAATGCTCTTCCGGAAACCGAACTTCCGGGGATTGACGCACACATAGGTATGTCCCCGCCTGATGAACAGCAGCACAAAGAAGTACATACAGGCAACGCAGTTGGACAGGAAGGTGGCCAGGCCGGCGCCTTCTGCGCCCATGTCAAACCCCCAGGGCAGAATAAAAATGGGATCCAACACAATGTTCAGCAGGCAGCCGCTCATGGTTCCCAGGCTGGCGTGAAGGGCAGATCCCTCCGAACGCACCAGGTACGCCATGACCACATTTAGAATAGAAGGAGCGGCTCCCAGGTATACGGTCCACAGCATATAGCCTCCTGTGGAGTCCACTGTTTCCGACGTGGCTCCCAGCAAGTTCAGCAGCGGTCCCCGGAAAGTCACCGTGATCAGAGAAAACAGAAGGCCACAGATCAGAGCACAGTAAAAGCCAAAGGCAGAGCTCCGGTATACGGTCTCATAGTCCCGCCGACCCAGTGCCCGGCTCATCATGCTGGAGCTTCCCACTCCGAACAGGTTGTTGATGGCGTTAAAAGCCAGCAGCACCGGTGCAGCCAGGGTTACCGCCGCATTCTCCACCGGATCACCCAGCATTCCCACAAAGTAAGTATCTGCCAGATTGTAGAGCACCATCACCAGCGAGCTGAGAATGGTGGGCACTGCCAGCTTCAGCACTGCCCGGGGTACCGGCGTTTTTTCAAACAGGACTATTTTTTGATCGTCTTCCATTTTGCTCTCCCTTTTCCCATGTATTTTTTGTAAAAAAATGCACGCCGTCTTTCCTTGCCGAAAAACGGGTGCGGAAACCATTCTACCCTCTGGCAAAGCAAGCCGGCAGGCATGGCTTCTGTTCATCTGTTGAACATTATACCACTCCTGCCGGCAATCGGCTACTGAAATTTCCGAAGATTCTCAACCTTCACTCTGGGGCTGTGTATAATTGCGGATCAGCTGCTTCCGATTTACCAGGAAAATCACCAGCGCAATGGCCATGGGGATCATCATAAACCGGTACATCCAGGCATAGCCTTCCACCGTACTGCCGGTGACCCCCTGGGCGTATTCCACAATCCGGCCTCCAATCACCGGGCCCAGCAGGTTCCCCAGATCCGCACCCGTATAATTGGTATTGGCCGCGGCTCCCCGCCGGCTGGGCGGCACGCTGCGCATGCAAAGCGCCTGGATAGCCGGCTGGCTGGCGCCAAAGCCCAGGGCAGACACTGCGCCAGCCACCAAAAACATGGGCAGCGAGCGGGCAATACTGACCAGGAAAAACGCAAAGGCAAAGAGGATACAGGCCGGGACCATGGCTGCCGCCAGTCCCTTCTTATCCATCAGGGTTCCGCTTAAAGGGCGGCTGACCAGGAGGACTACCGCATAGGCTGTAAAGAACAGCCCAATCTGATCCACCCCACGCTCCGCGCCATAGATGGCCATATAGGAATTAATGCAGGCGTAGGCCGCGGATAGGAAGATATACATGGATGCCGGAACCAGGGCTTTCACCGCAATAATCCGGTCCAGGGAAACCCGAAAGGGCTCCTGGTGTTCCACCTTTTTCTCCCGGATCATCAGGCAGAGCAGGCAGGCCGCTAGCATCACAACGGCTCCAATGAAGAAGGTATTCTGGTACCCGATCCGCTCTGATAGGGACAGGCCAATGGAGGGACCGATAGCGGTGGCCACCGCCTGCCCTATGGAAAACACGCCAATGCCGGAGGCGGTTTTGTCCTCTGGCAATGTCTCCGTGGCAATGGATAGGCCCAGAGGTGCCGTGCACCCCATCCCAATGCCGTGGACCAATCGGAAAACCACCATCATCTCCACCGAAGTGGAGCAGCTGTAACCCACAAAGGCCAGGCAGATTACCGCAATGGCCAGCATATACAGCTTCTTCTTGCTGAAATAGTCAAACGCCGGCCCCGTCACCGGGCGGATCAGCAGCGCCGTGACGGCAAACATGCTGGTCACCATGCCCACCATGGAGGCGGTGGCCCCCAGGGAATTGACATACTTAGGGACCAGTGTGTTCATCATAAACTGGCCCATGTTGGTGGCGAAGTTGGCAATAAAAACGCTGATAAACGCTGCCGACCAGATGGTAGTTTTGGTTTTCCGTGTGTCCAAGGGTGTCTCTCCTTTCCGCTGCCTCACGCCCGGCCGGTCAGATCTTCTTCAGATCGTAATCGGTCACAAAGTCCACAAAGTCGTTGGTCTGCTCCGGGATCATATGCAGATCATAGTCAATATCCATGGCCATCCGGCTGTCCGCCGTATAAGGCGTCCACTCCGGAAGCCCCTCCCCATTGGGATTGCCGGTCTTGATAAAGTTGGCCCAGTAGTCTGCCAGCTGATTGGAAAGATCCCAATCCCGGCCGGTGTAAGGCCGTTTGCTCTTGGTCAGGGTCTGGAACACATAGTGGTGCTCCGCGCTGTGATGGGCACTGGTGGCCGAAGGGGGCACCAGCGTCAGAAAATACTGGTAGCAGGGCTGCTTGCCCTGGGCAATCTGATTTTCGCACCATGCCAGGTCTGCCGCCAGGGTGGCTCCGGTCATCCGCACATACTTCCGGTACATTTCCCGGGCAATCTCCGGGTTGTCATCGTAGTGGATGGACTTCAGGAACGCCTCGCCATAGCCCTTGCCAAACATAGCCTCTCCGTCAGCCAGGGCTTCCTCCCGGGAAGGCAGCTGGGTCTTGCCGCCGGTGGCAAAGGAATCCTCCACAAACTCTTCGGAGGTGCAGCCAATCATCACCGGAATATCCGGATACTCTCCCCGCTGGGCCATGTCCAGCCAGTAATCCGGGAACACATACCCATCCGCGTTGGGCCGGAAAATGCTGAGGATGGAGGTTCCCTGAATGCCCTTTTCCTCCGCATAGCGGCGGACCGCTGCCAGCAGCTCCTCCTGGGAAGCTTTCCGGGCCTCCGCAATGGTGCGGTAGCCCAGGCCTTCCAGTACCGTTGCCCCCTGGGCTTCCGCATCCTTCAAATACAGGGCGCCGCGGATTCGGTTGATGCCGCCGCCGGACTGCATAATGGCCCCCCGGATCATCCCTTTCGCCAGCGGGGACAGGATCATGGTCAGCACCTTGTCTCCGCCGCCAGACTGGCCGAACACGGTAATTTTATCCGGATCTCCTCCAAATGCGGCAATGTTCCGCTTCACCCAGCCCAGGGCTGCCAGAATGTCCAGCACTCCGTAATTGCCGGAGCTGTGGTGCTCATCCTCCGCCGTCAGCTCCGGGTGTGCCAGGTATCCAAAAATCCCCAGTCGGTGATTGAGGGTGACGGTAATGCAGCCGCGCTTGGCAAAGCCTTCCCCGTCATAACAGTTCAGATGGCCGTACCCTTGGGCATAGCCGCCTCCATGGAGATAGACGCCCACCGGCAATTTCTCCTCCGGGCTTTTGGCCGGCGTCCATACGTTCAGATACAGGCAGTCCTCGTCCCGGGGCCAATCCACACAGTAAAACTCGTTTCCAATCAGGTCTCCGCCGCCCTCGGAAGCCCGGCGCTCCTGATAGCTGATGTTTCCATAGTTATAAGCCTTGCGTACACCCTCCCAGGGCTGTACCGGCTGAGGGGCTCTCCACCGCAGCTCCCCCACCGGCGGAGCCGCATAGGGAATCCCCCGGAACAAGCCGATTGCCTGGTTCCAACCAGGCATGCCTTCCACGATCCCGGACTCTGTTTTCACCTGCAGTAATGCCATCTGAAATTCTCCTTTTCCATTCTTACTTTGTACCTCTGCGGATACTTGACTCTATCATAAGAAGAAAAAGGGCTGATGCGCAAATATTTATTTCTGACATCGCATAACGAAAACTTATAACATGGCCACTGCTGTGTTGTCTGATTAATTTTTAAAAATTTTAATAAAGAAGTTTTATTATACAAACAATATTTTCAGGATATTAGGATATATGATATAGGTTTTTCTTATGTGATTCTTTTATTTTCTATTTCCATTTTTTTTAGATTTGTTTTACAATTGCTTTATTGGTCGCAGTCGGAAGATCAAAAAAGGAGAAAGGAGTGTAGTCTCCCCGAAAGAGGAGACGCGGTGAAAGTATGAATCCTACAACAATCACTATGATTATCACCGTAATCATGGCCATCTTGTTCCTGGTGGGCAAGTTCCCCTTCGGCCTGGTCACCATGACCTGCTGCGTAGCCCTGGTGGTTACCGGTGTGCTGGACATCCCCACAGCTTTTTCCGGGCTTTGCAACCAGACCATCGTCATGGTTGCGTCCATGTTCGCCCTCAGCGCGGCCCTGCAAAAGACAAGCCTGGCCGCTAAGCTGAAAAGCATGCTGGGGGCCATGAGCGGCAAAAAGGACATGGCCCTGATGGCTATGCTGATGGTCATCTACTTCCTGATGGTTATGATCATGCCCGGTATTGTGGCCATGGCCATGATCCTGGCTTTCCTGGATGCCCTTCCGGATACCGGCGAGGTGACTCCGTCCCGGGTGATCATGCCGCTGCTGATGTTCAACGTCTGCTGGGAAGGCGCGTTCCCGGTGGGCATGGGCGCCACTACGGATTTCACCACCAACGCCTATATGGAGGGAATCGTATCTAACACGGCCCACCTGTTCAATTACGGCGATATCTTCAAGGTGCGTATTATCCCTGGCATTATCGTAATTGCCTATGTAATGTTCATCTGGAAGAAATTCCCCAAGAAGCAGCTGGATCTGGGCAAAGTGGGAACCAAGGAAATTAAAGAAGGCCAGCTTCCCAAGTGGAAAGAGTGGATTGTTTACATTGCCTTTATCGCTGTGATCCTGGTCCTGGTGTTCAACTCCTACCTGGGCAGCCTGATGTGGATCTTCCCGGCCATTATGGTCTGCGTGCTGGGCTTCACCAAGGTGATGAATGCGCAGGAGTTGATTTCCAGCGTTGCCTCTGACACCGTCTGGATGCTGGCCGGTATTCTGGGCGTGACCGCAGCCCTGACCAACACCGGCGCTGCCGACATCATTGGCGATGCGCTGCTGTCCCTGATCAGCTGGACCGACAATGGCTTCATTGTCATCCTGATCTGCTGCGCGTTTACCTCTGTTATGACCACCTTCCTGTCCAACTCCGGAACCCGTTCCGTGCTGATCCCGCTGGTGGCCGCCATGGCCGTGGCCGGAGACATGGATCCCCGGGGAATCGTGGCCTCCATCACCATCTGCGCCAACTACGCATTCTGCTTCCCCACCGGAAGCACCACCTGCGCCCTGGCCTTTGCAGCCGGTGAGTACAACCCGTTCAAAATTGCCAAATACACCGTGCCGTTCCTGATCATTCTGATTGTGATAACTGCTGCCTGCGCCAATTTCTTCTTCCCGCCCTTCGGCTGATGCCGGAGCCGGGAGATGGAAAGCCCCCCCGCACCTGTTTTCCGGCAGGTGCGGGGGGCTTTCCATTTACAAACTTTTGACGTAATCCACAAAGAGCTTTTTCACCTGAAACCGCTCAATTTCCTTTTTCCAAT
>CAZSAF010000138.1:3825-7528 GCA_964604605.1 uncultured Lachnospiraceae bacterium | reverse complement strand
CTTTCCGCGCGGGCAGCCTGGGGCATTACCAAGATTTTATTCCATTTGGCTTTGCTGCCGATTGTTTTGATTGTGATGGTTGTGTGCGGGCTGATCTACATTGCCCTTCCGGTGCTGGCGCTGATTGGCCTGGTGACATTGCTGGGCGGAAAGAGGCTGTAGCGGCGGCGCCGCACAGGCGGAAAGCCGCCGGCTTCCGGGAATTTCGGGCGCGTTTGTTTACGCCTTCAGCCGGTACCGGCGGCTTCTGCCTTCGCCCGCCGGTTCCACCAGCTCCGCCTCCGTCATTTCACGCAGAAGCAGCCGGGTACGGGCGTCCTTCACCCCCAGCATCCGGGCAAGCTCCGGACAGCTGGCGGTTACGTGGACGGTCAGGTACTCGGCAATAGCCTGCTTTTGGGCATCGGTTTTTCGGCGCCGGCTGAGGCGGCTGGCTCCGGGTGGAACTTCAGCGGAAGAGGGATCTGCCCCTTTTGCGCCGTGCAGCTGCAGGGACAGGGAGATCTGGTCTTTGCGCCGGAGGATTACCATGCCCCGCCGGCCGTAGTAGTCGGCATTGACCAGGCAGTTGATCAGGGCTTCCCGCAGGGCCCGGCGTACCGGCGTGGGAGCCGGGCGGGAGTTGCCGGAGGAGGCAACAGGGGGAAGGTTCCGGATCAGCCGCTCATAGATGCGGAAATAGAAGTCATACACATTGCCGCTCCAGTCGCCGGAGGAGGAGACCAGCCGGTAGGTCTAGGGGCCGGAGGGATCATCCTGCTCCCGGTAATCCAGAAAATAGTGGTGGAATTCCCGGACAATCCGATATTCCGGGCCAAACATCAAAAGGCCGGCGGAGGTGGGATGCTTCCGCCCATCCTTTCCCATGGCGGCGGCGCTGATCCGCAGCAGAAATTCCCCGTCCTCCAGGGCTTCCCACACATGTCTCGGCCGGGCCTGGGACAGCCGCTGCCGGTAGCTGCGGATGCTTGCCGGGTCCAGCACATCCAGACCCATCTCCTCCATCACCTGCAGATCCGATGTCTGGGCGGAGGCGTCCCGGACCATGGCCAGATATTCCTCCCGGGTGCAGCGGTAATCCCCCTCGCCGCTGCGGCGGTAGGTACCGGACAGGGGATTGCCGTCTATGTAGACGGGGCAGCAGGTTCGCTCCGCCAGGGGCACCTGGATGACCACAATCTGTTTTCCATCCACCTGCTGCACGTACACATCCTCGGTGGAGAGAATGTTCACGCTGACCCTGCCGGGGCTGCTGATGCCCCGCCAGAATTCCCGGATCAGCCAGTGAGGAGCCGGCAGGTCAATGGGCTCCAGGGATTTGTCCTCCTTTTCCACCACGCCCAGCAGAATGTAGCCTCCCAGGGTGTTGGCAAAGGCTGAATAGGTCTCCCATATACTCCGGGGCAGGCCGCCCAGAGCCCGCTTGGCCTCGATACGGTTGTTTTCCCGGTATTTTTCCAGATGCGCAAAATCCAGCATGTCTGGGGTGGGAATCCGTGTTCCGGCGCCGATAATCCTCCTCAATGGCGGCCTTCCAGTCGCTTCCCAGTGGCTGGTTGCAGCGGACCGCCGCTACCGCTTCGCTGATCACCTGGAAGTTGAGGGCTGTGCCCCGGCTGTCCGCATGGTAGTTGACGGCCCGGTCTGCGCCAATGCCAAAGAGGCTGGCCGTGGTCGCCGCGTCTATGTTGGCGCCCAGAAACAGAAACTCCCAGCCGTATTTTCCTTCTGGCGCTGAATCATCTGTTTTACCTTCTCATAATGGTACCGGCGGCTGGCATTTTCCATGCCGTCGGTGGTGATGATGAACAGGGTGTGCTCCGGCACGTCCTCCGGCCGGGCGTATTTGTGGACGTTGCCAATGTGGTGGATGGCCCCGTCGATGGCGTCCAGCAGGGCGGTGCAGCCCCGGACCCAGTAGTCCTGCCGGGTCATGGGAGCCACCTTGCCGATGGGCACCCGGTCGTGGATTACCTGGCTGGTATTGTCAAAGAGAACCGTGGAGATCAGGGCCTCCCCTTCCGTCTGCTTCTCCACGCCGATGGTATCCCCCTCCAGGCCGCTCATGGAGCCGCTGCGGTCCAGGATAAAAACGATTTCAGTCAAATTCTTCATGGTTTGCCTCCCTTGCCAATGGCTGGCTTTGCCGGATCCGGATGGGAATGGCCGGCGGCCAGCGGATGGACCCGCCTTCAGGCGGATCGGTTGTCCGTTTACAGGGAAAGCTCCAGGACAATGGCAAAGGCCAGCACCGTGGGCTTGGAGGGGCGGTAGAGCCGGTCGCTGCGGATTTTGGAAAACAGCTTCCGGTCAATGTTGGCCTTCTTGTAGCACTCCGAATCCTTCATACCTTTCTCGTCGATTTTCCGCAGGAGCATTTCGGAAAAGCTTTCGTCCAGCTGGCGCAGGGCGTCCTCCAGGGAGGCGGACGCAGGGGCTGCATCGCCGAGGGGCGCCGGCGCGGAGGTCTGGAGCAACGTCTGGAGTCGCCGCTGCTGTTCCGCCCGGCTGTCTGTGTACTCCTTTACGTACCGGTCGTCTATGTAGGAGGCAATCTCCGCAAACAGCTGGCGGCTGATCTGAAAGGCGTCCCGGTCAAAGATCACCAGGTAGACCAGCATCTCATTTTCCAGAAGAAACCGGCCGATGGTATCCACCGCCACCTGCAGCGCCTGGTCCTTGGGGTAGCCGTAGATGCCGGCGGAGATCAGCAGAAAGGCAATGGTCTGGCAGCCGTGTTCCCGGGCCAGCTCCAGGGAGGTGCGGTAGCAGGAGGCCAGCAGCTCCCGCTCACTGTGGCCGCCGCCCTGCCACTGGGCCAGCAGCTCCGGCCCGGCGGCTCGGTGAATGGCGCCGTCCACCCCGCCTCCGCCCAAAAGGGAGGAGTTGGCGGCGTTGACAATGGCATCCACCTTCATCTTGGTAATATCGTTGCGGACAATCTGTAACGGCATAGGAAATCCAATCTCCTTTCCTTTCTTTCATGCGGCGAATCCGGCACAGCGGGATTCCGATCTGTTTTTATTGTAGCAGAGAAAGCGCCGGAAGGTCAGCAAATTCATTTGACGGCAGGAGGAGAAGATAGTATAGTGGAAGCAACAAGGCTATTTGGGGTGGAAGGGGAACCAAAAATGGCGATGAATGTGTATATACGGGGAAAAAGAAAAGGCATTGGCAGGAAATAGATCTGGGCGGCGGGGATTCTGTTGTGTCTGGCGCTGGCAGCTCTTGGCTTTTTTGTGCTGCGGTATCAGCGCACATCACCGGAGCGCCTGCCGGACCGGTACGGCGGAAGTATTGCGCAGGTGCACAGCAGCGTGGACCGGGACGAGGATGGTCTGGATGACCAGCGGGATATTCTGGAGGGGGCCCTGGCGTACATTGCCACCTGTCCCAAGTACAAAAGTCGGTATTACCAGACCGGATACCCGGATGACGGATACGGCGTATGCACCGACGTGGTGGCAGCGGGGCTGCGGCAGGCGGGATACGATCTGATGGCGCTGGTGCAGGAGGACATACGGGCGAACCCGGAGGGGTACGAGATTTCCGAGCCGGATCCCAACATTGATTTCCGGCGGGTGCGGAACCTGAGGGTTTATTTTGCCCACACGGCCATCCCGCTGACCACGGATGTCTCCCGGATCGAGGAATGGCAGGGCGGGGACATTGTGATTTTTCAGAGCCATATCGGCGTGGTGTC
>CAZSAF010000138.1:0-3725 GCA_964604605.1 uncultured Lachnospiraceae bacterium | reverse complement strand
GTTCTACCGGGACGTATTCGGCCTGGAGACGGTTCTGGACCAGGGCGGCAATGTGATCCTCACCGAGGGGCTGGTGCTGCAGGATGAAAAAATCTGGAAGGAGTTTTTGCAGCGGGAGATTCTTCCGGAGAACCATGCCTGTGAGCTGTACTTTGAGGAGCGGGATCTGGAGCGCTTTGCAGAGCGGCTGGAACGGTTGTATCCGGAAACCCGGTATGTGAAGCGGCTGCTGACCCACTCTTGGGGCCAGAAAGTGATCCGTTTTTATGACCTGGACGGGCATCTGATTGAGGTGGGAACACCGGCGGAGATGTGGAGAGAGCCGGGAAGCAAAACATCATAACTGAAATTGCGCTTGTAGTATAGCTTTAATCGGCAGAAAATAGAGGAAATGTGCGGCAAAGGGGAGGAGTTGTTTGGATCAAGGAGCGCAGACAGCGGTACAATTTTGGAAACAGGGGACAATTCAAACTGAGAATGGCGGCATATTTTTGTGAAAGCTCCAGGATCAAGATCGGGAACCATTTTTGGCATTACAATATGAAAATGCGCTGATCTCAGGTATGTTTCAAGAAGAATCGTTTCGGAAGAGGTTTTGGGAGTCCTCTTGTGAAGATTCCATATTGGTTGGAACAATCGAAACGGTCAAATCCCACGAGTATATTGGATACTGTGCGATTAAGAATATGCTGGCAAGGGATTGGGAGATTTCTGTGGAAATCCTGAAAAAATGGCAAAGGCAGGGGATTGGATTCTGTGCGGTAAAAGCATTTTTGAATGCAATTGCGATTCAGCTGCAGGTGAATTGTTTTCGGGTTCGGATTGCCGCAGATAATTTTGCCAGCCAGGCACTGTTTGAAAAACTAGGGGCCAGGCCAAACGGAGTCAGCAAATTTTTGTTCTACGATGATGAAGAAATTCAAAAAGTGGAAGAAAAAATAAGGATCAGGTAAACAATAAGTTGCGTAGAGTTGCAGAAAAATTTCACGTATCACCGAAAAAACTGTTTAGCCATGTACTGGAGTATATGATTCAATGGCCAAAAATATAGCGAACAATCATCGAAGACGAAATCAAAAATGGATGATCTTCTTTCTCATGTTTCTTCTCTGCCTCCCCGGCTGCATGGGGAAGGATGGAGAGATTTACGGGCAGGAGGAGGTACTGGAATATGTGGATTCCATCTGCTCAGAGCCCTATGAGCTGGTGGGGAAGGAGCTGATCCAGGAGGAGCCGGACAATATGGAATATACCTTCCGGACCATGGACCGGGATCTGACTTTCCGGGCCAATAGCTATCTGTCTCCCATCTGGATTGACGCCACCCAGACCAGTTTTTACCGTCCGGAGCTTTCCTGTGACTATGTGTCCGTGGTTTGCGACCTGTATCGGGAAGAGGTGCGGGAGGTTTTGCGTGCGGATGAGGGCTACCTGGAAGAGTATGGGTGGATCTACCTGCTTTCCTTCCAGGACATTGACCGGGTGGTGGAGACGGTTCTGGCGGCGGATCAGGTGTACCGGCAGGAGCTGGCCTACAACTCCCCGGAATTTCTGGCGGAGCATTCCCTGACCAGCATTCACCTGGTGTGGCAGCGGTCGCCGGAGGAAGCGGAGGAGCACAGCACCTGGGTGAACCTGGCGGATGTGGGCATCACCGGCCAGCATGACCGGCAGGAGCTGTATGACCGATTGGCGAATGCTTACGCCCAGTTGTGTGTGGATGGAAAAATTGAGAATGCGGAGGGGGTTCCGGCAGAATATCTGGAGGGCAAGCATGTATCGCTTTTGCCGGAGATCTGGCTGAACGGCGCGGAGATGCTCTACGACAGCGAGGAGAATCCCTACGGCCCCTATGGACTGACCACAGATGACTACAAATACTGCTGGTACAGCGCGGAGCGGGAGTCCTACATGATGGTCCTGGATATTGGCCTGATTTCGGATCGCATGAGCTTTCCCCTGATTAACCGTGAATACGTCCAGGCCCTGGGAGGCACCTATCACGCAGAGGCCGAGGGAGACGTGTACACCAGCACCTGGACCATAGGGGCGGGTACCTGGACCCTTCGGGCAGAGTATGATGACAACGAAATCCGGAGCCTAGAAGCAGAAAAAAATGGCCAGCCTCTGGAGCTTTCCTATATTACCGTGGAGGATGACTTTCATGTCTCCGCCACTTTCTGTGTGGGCGTGACGGTGGAGGATTTTGGCAGGCTGTTTGGCCTGGAGGGGGAAGTGAAGGAAGAGGAGGGAAGGGTGGAATGGAAAAGCATCGAATAGCGTTTTTGTTGCCGCGCTGATGATCGGCGGCTTGTTGGGTAAGGTGTTCTTGGCGGATGCGGAATGGCTTGGCTGGCTTTTTTTGGCGGCATCCTGTGTGGTAGTGGGGGCGATTTTTTTCCGGATCGATGAATGGTTCCGGAGGAGGAAGAAAAAGTAGGGGTGAAATGGAAGAAAATTGCCGCGCCGGCAGATGGAAGGTGCGGCAGATTGATTCTACTTAAGGGAGATCACGGAAATGATAACGAAGATAATTCCAATCGAAACGATGGACGCTCCGGAGCTGAATCCGTATGCACGCCTTTCGGAAACGGAGCTTCTGCGGTTTTCGGAACCGGCACCGGGGATTTTTATTGCGGAAAGCCCCAAAGTGATTGAGCGTGCGCAGGCGGCCGGTTATCGCCCCATTTCTTTGTTGTGCGAAAGTGCGCAGGCGGCAGAAGCAGAGCAACTGCTGGCCGGGGATGGAGAAGCGGCGGCAGAGTCAGAAGACGGGGAAGCCGAACCGATTCCGATTTACACAGCATCGTTGGATGTACTGACCAAACTGACTGGCTTTCCCCTGACCCGGGGAATGCTCTGCGCCATGCGCAGGAGGCCTCTCCGGTCGGTGGAAGATGTATGCAGTGGGGCTCGCCGGATTGCCGTGCTGGAGCGGATTATGAATCCCACCAATGTAGGGGCAATTTTCCGCTCTGCGGCGGCACTGGGGATGGATGCGGTATTGCTCACCCATGATTGCAGCGACCCGCTGTATCGCCGGGCGATCCGGGTGAGTATGGGCACTGTGTTTCAGATTCCGTGGACGATGTTTCCATCCAAAGGGGCGGAGACGTGGCCGGCAGGTGGAAGGGAGCTTTTGCACCGGCTGGGATTTCAGACCGTGGCCATGGCGCTGCGGGAGGACTCTCTGTCCATTGGGGATCCCCGGCTTCAGAGAGAAGAAAAGCTGGCCATTGTCCTGGGCTCCGAGGGAGATGGATTGGCGGCGGATACCATTGCCTCCTGTGATTATACCGTCCGGATTCCCATGTCCCACGGAGTAGATTCCTTGAATGTGGCGGCGGCTAGTGCAGTGGCGTTTTGGCAGCTGGCGTGTGGACGGGAGAAGTTATGAAGAAACGGCTAAAGAAAAAATCAAAGGCATATTCGTCTGTTTTGTGGATTGTATTTGACATTGGTTTGCTTTTGTTTTTGTTTCATATCGGACGTCAATGGACAATCTGGATCAGCGCTGTATCCGGCGGGCTGTTGTTTCTTCGCTGGGTGACGGGGCCGTTTTCCTTTCGTGTGAAGAAAGATTAGAGGGGGATTTTTCAAACTGAATGAAATCGGAGGATTTCTAAAATGGGAATAGCTTAAATGCGGGAATTTTTTAGTGTATTCCCCGCGCAAGCGGGGGTGATCCCCTTGCACGCCTCGTCAAAGTCATTAAAAAAACGTAT
>CAZSAF010000137.1:0-7596 GCA_964604605.1 uncultured Lachnospiraceae bacterium | reverse complement strand
GCGTTCGCCTTTGAAACGCTAGCTCTGTAACGGGAGCGGCCCGTCTCCCCTACTCTCCCGCCCGTGATCCCGGCGGATTTCAGGTTGCGGCTCCGGAGTGTTCTTTCCGACAATCCCTGGCGCGGGGCTCTCACCATTCCCCCACTCTCTGGATCAGCAGAATGCCGTACTTTTCTCCATCCATGCCTTTTTCATGTTGGATACTCTACCACAGTTTGGGGGATCTGTCAAGCGGGTTGGTGAAAATCCGGGAGACAAAACTGGATTTTCGTGGGTTTCCTTGTTATAATGAAACTGGATTTTGTTTACCCGTCTCGGACAGGAAAAGGAGACGCCGACATTGCGAAGGGAGTGCTGATCCATGAGTGGTACGACGAAGAAAAAGCTTCCCATTGGAATTGAAAATTTCCGGGATATTCGGACAGAAAATTTTTATTATGTTGATAAGACCGCTATGATCCGGGAGCTTCTCCGGCGATGGGCGAAGGTCAATCTGTTTACCCGCCCCCGCCGTTTCGGCAAATCCCTGAACATGAGTATGCTGCGGTCTTTCTTTGAGATTGGGGAAGACCCATCCCTGTTTGAGGGGCTGGCCATCTCCCGGGAAACCGAGCTCTGCCAAACCTATATGGGGCAATTTCCGGTGGTATCCATCAGTTTGAAGGGAGTGGACGCAGCCAATTATCAGACAGCCCGCAACCTGGCGGTCAAAGCCATCAACGAGGAGGCCCGCCGTCTGCGCTATCTGCTGGACAGCGATCAACTGGCACCGGAGGATAAAATCCTGTTTTCTCAATTTCTGGACAAGGATATGGCAGATGAAACATTGATCTGCAGCCTGCGGGAACTGTGCGAACTGTTGGAAAAGCATTTTGGCAAAAAAGTGATTCTATTGATTGACGAGTACGATGTCCCGCTGGCTAAGGCTCACGAACAGGGTTATTATGACCCGATGGTGTTTCTGATCCGCAATCTGTTTTCTCAGGCGTTGAAAACCAATGACAGCCTGTATTTTGCTGTGCTCACCGGCTGCCTGCGGGTTGCCCGGGAAAGTATTTTCACCGGCCTGAACAATGTAAAAACACTCTCCATCACCTCCTTTTCTTTTGACGAGTACTTTGGCTTTACCGACTCCGAGGTCCAGGAGATGCTGCAGTATTACGGAGCGGAAAACAAATATGAACTGGTAAAGAACTGGTATGATGGCTATCGCTTTGGCAAGGTAGATGTATATTGTCCCTGGGATGTGATTCGCTACTGCGATGAATTGCAGGACAATCCCGATGCCGAGCCCCAAAATTACTGGTCCAACACCAGCAGCAACGATGTGGTCCGGCACTTTCTGCAGCAGGTAGACCAGGGACTGACCAAGAGCGAAATGGAGGCTTTGATCGCCGGTGAAACCGTAACCAAAGAGATATCGGAGGAGTTAACATACAACCATCTGTATGATTCCATTGACCATCTTTGGAGTGTTTTGTTTGCCACCGGCTATCTGACCTACCGGGGGAAAGGAAGCGGAAACACCTTTCAGCTGGCGATTCCCAACCAGGAAATCCGCAGTATTTTTACGGAGCAGATTATGACGCTGTTTAAGGAAGCGGTGGCCCGGGACGGAGAAAGCCTGGCCGCCTTCTGCAACGCGCTGCAGGCCGGGAACGCGGCGGAGGTAGAAAGCCGTTTTTCCGCTTACCTGGCCAAAACCATCAGCATACGAGATACATTCCGGCAGCGTCCTTCCAGGGAAAGCTTTTTCCATGGAATTCTTCTGGGAATTCTCAGCTACAAAAACGGCTGGTATGTGCGTTCCAACCAGGAAGCGGGGGATAGATACAGTGACATTCTCATCCAGGTGGAGGGAACGGACATTGGCATGATCTTAGAGGTAAAATACGCCGAAAATGGACAGTTTGATTCGGCATGCCGGGAAGCCCTGCAGCAGATCGAAGAAAAAAATTACGCGCAGGCGCTGCGCTCGGAGGGCTGCCGGGTAATTCTCCAATATGGCATTGCCTGCTTCCGGAAAAGATGCCGGGTGATGGTGGAAAGGGAAGAATATCCGGAGGTATAAATTTCACAAAAAACAGCGGTATGTCCGAGTGCTCCAACATACCGCTGTTCTATATCATTTTGCTATAGAGAATTTTTTACTTCCGCTCCTCCAGCACCGGCTCCAGAATCGCCAGCATGTCATCCACATCCTGCTCCATGATCACCAGCGGCGGTACAAACCGCAGGATGTTGGAGCCGGCGTTGATCAGAATCAGGCCCCGCCGCTGGCATTCCTCAATGATGCCGCCCACCGGCTCGGAAAACTCCAGCCCGTGGATCAGACCCACGCCCCGGTGCTCCACAATCTTCGGGAATTTCTCCGCCAGCTCATCCAGCTTTTGACCCAGGTAAGCGCCCACCTTCTGCACATTATCCAGCACATGGAGGGACTGGTACAAATCCAGCACTTTGCTGGCCGCGGCGCCCACCAGGGGATTGCCGCCGTAAGTGCTGCCGTGGTCCCCGGGCTTCAGGGACGCAGCCTTCTCGTTGCACAGGAAGGCGCCCACCGGCATGCCGCAGCCCAGGGCCTTGGCCACCGTCATCACATCCGGCAGCACGCCGTAGCGCTGGCAGGCGAACATGGTGCCGGTGCGGCCCATGCCGCACTGGATCTCGTCAAAGATCAGCAGAATATCCTTCTCATCGCACAGCTTCCGGACGCCGGTGAGGAATTCTCCGGCGGCGGGATAAATGCCGCCCTCCCCCTGGACCGGCTCCAGGATGATAGCGCAGGTTTTCTCCGTCACCTGGGCCTTGACGCTCTCCAGGTCATTGAAGTCCGCAAAGCGGATGCCGGAAATTAAGGGACGGAAAGGCTCCTGATAGTGGTCGTTGCCGGTGACGGACAGAGCGCCCAGGCTGCGGCCGTGGAAAGAGTGGCGCATGGCAATGATCTCATGGCCGTTTTTCCCATCCCGGTCATAGGCATATCGCAGCGCCGTCTTCAGAGCACCTTCAATGGCCTCGGCGCCGCTGTTGGTGAAGAACACCTTCTTCATACCGGAGGCCTCCACCAGCTTTTTGGCCGCTTCCGCCGCCGGTTCGTTGTAGAAATAGTTGGAGCAGTGGATCAGCTTATCCACCTGATTCTTCACCGCCTCATTGAACTCCGGGTTGTTGTAGCCCAGGGCAAACACCGCAATGCCGGCGCAGAAATCCAGATATTTTTTCCCCTCGTTGTCATGCAGGTATACGCCCTGGCCGTGGTCCAGCACCAGGGGATACCGGTTATAGGTGTGCAGGAGGTACTTCTCCCCCTGCTCCATCACTTCCTGTTTGGTCATTTATTTGTTCTCCTTATCATTGATAATTACGGTTCCAATTCCCTGATTGGTAAAAAATTCCAAAAGCAGGCTATGGGGCAGCCGCCCGTCCAGAATATGTACCCGGGCAACCCCCTGCCGCAGGGCATGGATGCAGTTCTGCAGCTTGGGAATCATGCCGCCTCTGGCCCCGCCGCTGGCAATAAACTCCTCCGCCTCGTGGACCTCCATGGAATGGATGAAGGTGCTCTTGTCGGAGAAATCCCGGTACACTCCTTCCGTATCCGTGAGGAAGGCCAGCTTGTTGGCGTGGAGGGCTTCCGCCACCGCACATGCCGCGTCATCTGCGTTGATGTTATAGGAGTCAAAATTGTCATCAAAGCCGATGGGGCAGACTATGGGCAGGAAATCCTTCTCCAGCAGGTCCAGGATGATCTTGGGATTCACCTGGGTAATCTCCCCCACAAAGCCGATGTCCTCCCCGCCGGAGTAACGCTTCTTTACCTTCAGCAGGCCGCCGTCCTTGCCGCTGATGCCTACGGCGTGGACGCCCAGGGCCTCTACCTTCTGCACCAGGCCCTTGTTGACCCGGTTCAGCACCATCTCCACAATCTCCATGGTGGCCGCGTCGGTGACCCGCAGGCCATTGACAAACCGGGGCTCCATGCCGGAGCGCTCCACCCACTTGCTGATGTCCTTGCCGCCGCCGTGGACAATCACCGGCTTAAAGCCCACCAGCTTCAGCAGCACCACGTCCTTGATCACATTCTCCTTCAGCTTTTCGTCCAGCATGGCGCTGCCGCCATACTTGACCACCACGATCTTCCGGTTGAATTTCTGGATATAGGGAAGCGCTTCCACCAGCACTTCCGCTTTGTGCATGATTGCCTCGTCCATCTCGTTCTTCTCCCCCTTAGCTGCGGTAATCCGCGTTGATGCTTACGTACTCATGGGTCAGGTCGCAGCCCCAGGCCGTGGCGCTGGCCTCCCCTTCCTTCAGGTCCACCAGGGCCGTCACCGCCGGCTCGGAAAGGATTCTGGTTGCCTCCTCCTCGCTGCAATCGGTGGCCACGCCGCCAGCCACAATCTGCAGCTTTCCGGCCGCGCTCTCAAAATACAGATCCACCTTGTCCGGATCAAAGACCGCGCCGGAGTAACCCATGGCGCAGAGAATCCGGCCCCAGTTGGCATCATGGCCATAGATGGCCGCCTTGGTCAGGGTGGAGGTGATCACCGATTTGCTGAGGGTCCGGGCCTGCTCCTTGCTGGACGCATGGATCACCTGGACCTCAAACAGGGCCGTGGCCCCCTCTCCGTCTCCGGCGATCCGCTTGCACAGATCCACCATCACCGCGTGGAAGGCCTCATAGAACGCATCGTATTCCGGGCCGGGGCCGGTGATCTCCGGGCAGCCCGAGGCGCCGTTGGCCAGCACCAGCACCGTGTCGTTGGTGGAGGTATCCCCGTCCACCGAGATCATATTGAAAGTGTCCTCCACATCCTTGCTGAGGATCTGCTGCAGAGCATCCTGGGTGATGGCCGCATCGGTGGTCAGAAAACAAAGCATGGTGCACATATCCGGATGAATCATGCCGGAGCCCTTGCACATACCAGCCACCGTCACCGTCTTGCCGCCGATGGTGGTCTGCACCGCCACCTCCTTGGACACCGTGTCTGTGGTCATAATGGCCTCCGCCGCCATCCGGGCGTTCTCCCGGCTGTTCCCGGCCGCTTCCCGCAGCTGGTGCACGCCGGCCACAATCTTATCCATGGGCAGCTGCGGCCCAATGACGCCGGTGGAAGCCACGCACACGCTGCCGGCGGGGACGCCGAACGCTTTGGCTGTCTCCTCCGCGGTCTTGGCACAGTTGTCCAATCCCTCCTTTCCGGTGCAGGCGTTGGCCACGCCGCTGTTAACCACCACCGCATGGCAGGGGACATGGCTGTCTACCACCTGCCGGTTCCAGAGCACCGGAGCCGCCTTCACCAGGTTCCGGGTAAAGACCCCGGCCACCTGACAGGGCGCCTGGCTGAACACCACGGCCATATCCTTTTTATCTTTCTTAATGCCGGCCATAATGCCGGCCGCTTCAAATCCCTGGGGAGCGGTTACGCCCCCATCTATCTGCTGCATGTTCCTGTTTCTCCTCTCATTTCAAATCAATCGGTTTTGGCATCCCTATCTTACGGGAACAACGGCGGCTGCATCAGCCCCGTGTTCTCCGGCAATCCAAACATCAGGTTCATATTCTGGAGAGCCTGGCCCGCCGCACCCTTGACCAGGTTATCCAGAGCCCCCATGGCCACAATCCGGTGGGTACGGGGATCCGGCTGAAAGCCGATGTCCACAAAGTTGCTGCCCTCCACCCAGCGGGTCTCCGGGCACACCCCCGGCCCCAACAGGCGGATGAAAAATTCTTCCCCATAATACTTCTCATAAGCAGCCTGTACCGCTTCCGCTGACACGTCCCCTGCCAGGCTGGCATAGGCTGTCACCAGAATGCCCCGGTTCATGGGCACCAGATGGGGCGTAAAATTCAGCAGCACTGGTTTTCTGCAGGCGTAGCTCAGCTGCTCCTCAATCTCCGGCGTATGGCGGTGGGTGGTGACACCGTAAGCCTTGATATTCTCATTGACCTCACAGTACAGGTTGGTCACCTTGGCCCCCCGGCCTGCTCCAGAGGTGCCGGACTTGGCGTCAATGATGATGGTGGACGGGTCAATCAGCCCTTCCTTCACCAGTGGATATAAGGTAAGGATGGAGCAGGTGGTGTAGCAGCCCGGATTGGCCAGCAGACGGGTTTTCCGGATCTGTTCCCGATTGATCTCGCAGAGGCCGTACACCGCCTCCGGCAGATACTGGGGGCATTTGTGTTCAATTTTGTACCATTTCTCGTAGACCGCCACATCCTTCAGGCGGAAATCCGCGCTGAGATCAATGATCTTGGTCTTGGAGAGGATGGAATCGTTCATCATGGATGCGCAAAAGCCCTGGGGGGTGGCGGTAAAGATCACATCCGTCTCCTCCGCCAGCTCCTCCATGTTGTCATCCAGACACTTGCTGTCCACAATCCGGAACAGGTTCCGGTAAACGGAGGAAAATTCTTCCCCAATATAGCTCCGGGATCCACACCAGCAGATCTCCGCCTCCGGATGCTGCACCAGCAGACGCACCAATTCGGCCCCCGCATAGCCGGTGGAGCCGATAATTCCTGCTTTTATCTTCATACACCTTCCTGCCTTCCTGGATTAACCAAATAAATATGCGGACATTATACATCCTAATCAATTTTTATGCAAGTTTTTTTCGCAAAAATACTTGCAAAAATCTTCGGCCTGGTGTATACTCTCCCCAGGTCAAGCAAAGAGAACCCATTCCTGCATATTTATAAATTGCAGAGGAGAAAGAAACACCACCCGGTGCAAAGGAAAGGAAGGATTTCCATTATGAAGGACAAAGTAATTCTGGCGTATTCCGGCGGCCTGGACACCACCGCCATCATCCCGTGGCTGAAGGAAAATTACGATTATGACGTGATCTGCTGCTGCATTGACGTAGGCCAGGGCAACGAACTGGACGGCCTGGAGGAGCGGGCCAAGCTCTCCGGTGCTTCCAAGCTGTACATACTGGATGTGGTTGACGAGTTCTGTGACGATTACATCATGCCCTGTGTAAAGGCCAATGCGGTCTATGAAAATAAGTATCTGCTGGGTACCTCCATGGCCCGCCCGCTGATCGCCAAGAAACTGGTGGAAGTAGCCCGCAAGGAAGGTGCCGTTGCCATCTGCCACGGCGCCACCGGAAAAGGAAATGACCAGGTACGTTTCGAGCTGGGCATTAAGGCTCTGGCTCCGGATCTGAAGATCATTGCGCCCTGGCGCTGCAACGAAACCTGGAAGATGCAGTCCCGTGAGGATGAGATTGCCTACTGCCAGGCCCACGGCATCCATCTGCCCTTCTCGGCGGACAGCAGCTACAGCCGCGATCGGAACCTGTGGCACATCAGCCACGAGGGCCTGGAGCTGGAGGATCCGGCCAACGAGCCTAACTACGATCACCTGCTGGTGCTGAGCGTAACCCCGGAGAAGGCTCCCGATGAGCCGGAGTACGTAACCATGACCTTTGAAAAGGGTATCCCCACCAGCGTCAACGGCGAAAAGATGAAAGTCTCCGATGTGATCCGCAAGCTCAATGAGCTGGGCGGCAAGCACGGCATCGGCATTGTGGACATTGTAGAAAACCGGGTGGTGGGAATGAAGTCCCGGGGTGTATACGAGA
>CAZSAF010000136.1:0-7614 GCA_964604605.1 uncultured Lachnospiraceae bacterium | reverse complement strand
ATACCGGCCCCTGCCCCACCGGTTTCAAAAAAGAAGGAGAAGAGAAGATGAAAAGAAGAACCCTTTTGGCATGCGGTATGAGTCTGGTTATGGCGGCGGGCCTGCTGGCCGGCTGCGGCGGCAGCGGAGACGAGACCACGGCGGCTTCCGGCGGCAGTGAGGCGGCCCAGGGCAGTGAGGCGGCTTCCCAGGATGGCGGCGAGGCTTCCGGCGCCGGTGTGGGCATCAACGTGGCGGACGGAGAGACCATCCAGGTGGGCATCATCCAGCACATGGACCATTCGTCCCTGAACCAGATTTATGAGACCATTGCGGAGGAGCTGCAGCCCCTGGTGGATGAGGGGAAAATTGAGATCCTGTACCAGAACGCCAGCGGGGACACCACCATCCTGCCCACCATTATGCAGGAGCTGATCACCGACGGCGCGGATATCCTGGTGCCCATTGCCACGCCTACAGCCCAGGTGGCTGCTTCCACCACCGATGAGATCCCCATTGTGTTCTCCGCGGTCAGCAACCCGGTGGAGGCAGGCCTGGTGACCGCTCTGGACCAGACAGATGGGAACATTACCGGCGTCTCCAACTCCATCCCGGTGGATCAGATCCTGGATCTGGCCCTAGAGCTGACGCCGGACATTCAGACCATTGGCATGGTGTACAACACCAGCGAGATCAACTCCGTCACCGGCATTGAGAGTGCTAAGGCCTACTGCGATGCCCACAACATCGCCTACGAGGAGGCCACCATCACCGGAACCGCGGATGTGCAGCAGGCTGCAGCCTCCCTGGTGGGATCCGTGGACGCCTTCTTCACCCCCAATGACAACACAGTAGCTTCGGCCATGGCGGTGTACCTGCAGGTGGCCAATGAGGCGGGCATCCCCATCTACGTAGGGGCCGACTCCATGGTTATTGACGGCGGCCTGGCCACCGTGGGTATTGACTACACGGTGCTGGGCAAGCAGACCGCCCAGATGGTGGAGCGGCTGGTAAACGGCGAGACCATTGCGGAGAACCCGGTGGAGCAGATTTCCGAGTACACCCGGATGATCAACGTGAGCACCGCCAATCAGCTGGGCATTACAGTGACCGATGAGATGCGGGAGACCTTCACCATTTTGGGCGAGTAACGGCATTCCGAGTGGGTGGCGGTATTCCAGGCGGGTAGCGGTATTCCCAATGGGTAACGGTTTACAAAAAGACGGGCTGGGGCGGCAGCGGGCCGCCGGAGGAGAGAAAATGAGTAAGATTGTGATTCTGGGAGCGGGGCATGTGGGTTCCCTGTGTGCGCTGAATCTGGCCATGGCCGGAATCTGCGGGGAAATTGCCTTAATTGATATTGACGAGAAAAAGGCGGACAGCCAGGCCAAGGACGTGGCAGACGCCACCGCCTTTATGCGGCGGCCGGTACGGGTCTATGCCGGCACATATACGGACTGCAATGACGCGGATATTCTGGTCAATGCGGTGGGGGTCTCCCGGAAGCCGGGCCAGACCCGGCTGGATATGCTGGGGGATACCATTGATATTATGAAGGATGTGGTGGGAAAGCTTTCCGGGACCCGTTTCCAGGGAATTTTCATCTCCATCTCCAACCCCTGCGATATTGTGGCCAACTATGCCCGGAAGCATCTGGGCTATCCGGCGGGACGGGTCTTTGGCACCGGCACCTCCCTGGATACGGCCCGGCTGCGCCGGACTCTTCACGAACTGACCGGCGTGGATATGCGGTCCATCCAATGCTTTGCCATGGGTGAGCATGGGGATTCCTCCATGGTGCCCTACTCCCATATTATGGTCATGGGAAAGCCCCTGACGGAGCTGATCGCGGAAAAGCCGGAGGTATACGGCAAGGCCACCCTGGAGGTCCTGGAGGAGAGAACCCACCAGATTGGCATGGAGATCATTATTGGCAAAGGCTCCACGGAGTTCGGTATTGGGGCGGCCCTGGCGGATCTGTGCCAGGCGGTGCTCTACGATGAGCGCCGGGTTTTCCCGGTTTCCGCCTATCTGACCGGCCAGTACGGCCACAGCGGCTTCCATGCCGGAGTGCCGGCGGTGATCGGCAAAAACGGGGTGGAGGAGATTCTGACGCTGCCGCTGACGGAAGCGGAGCAGGCGGCCTTTGACCGTTCCTGCCAGGTGATCCAGGAACATATTGCCCTGGCGGAGGCGCGGTAAAAACGGAGGGCCCCACCGGGGGCATGGAAAAAACAGCGGGATGTCCCGCCGGGGCTCGCAGAATATCCGCCTTGCAGAAAGACCCGGCGGATGCAGAGACTTTACAATGGGAGAATCACATGGGAGTATTGCTTCTTCGTTCCCTTCAGGAGGGATTCGCCTACGCCGTGCTGGCCATGGGCGTGTATATTACGTTTCGGATTTTGAATACCCCGGATCTGACGGCTGACGGCAGCTTCTGCCTGGGCATGGCGGTGTCTGTGATGGTCACAGTAGCCGGACACCCGTTCCTGGGCCTGGTGCTGGCCATTCTGGCCGGGGCGGCGGCAGGCACTGTCACCGGGCTTCTGCAGATCAAGGTGGGAATCCACCCCATTCTGTCCGGTATCCTTACCATGACCGGACTGTACTCGGTGAACCTATTCATCACCGGCGGCAAGTCCAATGTGTCCGCCATGGCCGGGGAGACTTTGTTCCAGAAGATGGAGGATGCCTTTGGGCTCACCTCCAACCAGAGCAAAATCATTCTGCCGCTGATCGTCTGCGTACTGCTGGGGGTGATCCTCTCGGTGTATTTTAAAACCCGCCAGGGCCTGGCCATCCGGGCCACCGGGGACAACGAGGACATGGTCCGTTCCTCCTCCATCAACGCGGATGTGTACAAATGCGCAGGCCTGGCCCTGGGCAATGCCTGCGTGGCCCTGTCCGGCGGGCTGGTGGGCCAGTCCCTGTCCTTCTTTGACGCCGGCTACGGCAGCGGCATGGTGGTCATTGGCCTGGCCTCGGTGATCATTGGGGAGACCATTGTGGGCCGCCGTTCCGTGACCATCGGACTGTTTTCCGCCATTCTGGGCTCCGCCGTGTACCGGATGTTCATTGCCCTGGCCCTGAAGGTGGAGCTGTTTCCCTCCTACGGATTGAAGCTGGTGTCTGCTATTATTGTGGCCCTGGCTCTCTCCCTGCCGGCTTTGAAGCAGTGGGTGGCGCTGCAGAAAATGAAGAGAAGGGAGCGGAATTAAATGCTGAGGCTGGAGAATGTAAAGAAAACCTTTTATCCGGGGACTCCCAATGAGAAGAAAGCCCTGAACGGTGTCAGCCTGCACCTGGAGCCCGGGGATTTTGTGACCATCATCGGCTCCAACGGCGCCGGAAAATCCACCCTGTTCAATGCCATCGGCGGCACCTTCTGGCTGGACTCCGGCAGCATTTACCTGGACGGAAAGAATATCACCGCCTGGAAGGATTACCGCCGGGCCTTTGACATTGGCCGCCTGTTCCAGGATACCCTAAAAGGCACGGCGCCCAACATGACCATAGAGGAAAATCTGGCCCTGGCCTACACCCGCAAGGCCAAGAAAAGCCTGTTTGCGGTGAGCCGCCGGGACCGGGACTATTTCCGCAGCCTGCTGCAGCAACTGGATCTGGGGCTGGAGGACCGGCTGAAGGCCAAGGTGGGGCAGCTTTCCGGCGGCCAGCGCCAGGCGGTTTCCCTGCTCATGTGCACCATTGCGGAGCCCAAGCTGCTGCTGCTGGATGAGCACACGGCGGCTCTGGACCCGGCTACGGCGGAGAAGGTGCTGAAGATCACCGTGGATCTGGTGCGGAACGGCCACATTACCACCATGATGATCACCCATGACATCCAGGCGGCCCTGTCCATTGGCAACCGGACCATTATGATGGACGACGGCCAGATTATTCTGGACATTTCCGGCAAAGAGCGGGAGGAGATGACCGTGGAGCGGTTGCTCACATGCTACTCCGAGGCCAGCAAGAAGAAACTGGCCAACGACCGGATGCTGCTGCGGTGAGTAGCGGAAGAAGCGGTCTGAGGACGGTTTCAGTGGTTTGAAAACAGGGGGGATCCAGCAGCAGATGGCTGGATTCCCCCTATTTTTATGCAGAAAAATCTCTTCACATGGCCAATGCGCTGCTGCTTGGCTCGCTGGCCAGCAGATCTACAGGCATATCGGAATTTGTATGCCTGGCTGCTGTTGAAACCTGGTATACAAATTCCGGCATGTGCGGTATAATAAAAAAATATCATAGAAATAGATAGAAGGTGATGGCATGACAGAAGAAAAGATCCGAGAAGTGGTGGGGAAATTCGCAGAAGAGGCAAAAAAAATATATGGATCCAAGCTGCAGCGGATGATTCTTTATGGTTCATGCGCCCGGGGAGATTTTGAAAAGGACAGTGATATTGATATCCTGGTGCTGTTGGATGTTCCACCGGAAAGTATCCATGTAGAGAGAAAACGGATTTTGGATGTGGCAGATCAACTGGATCTGGACTATGATGTGGTACTGGCGCCCGTATTTCAGAATTATGCACTGTATCAGAAATATATTCCGGTATCCGTTTTTTACCAGAATGTAGAAAGAGAAGGTGTGAAGATTGCCTGAAGATCTGCTCGTACAGAGCAACAAAAACCTTGCATTCTCCCCCATTCCGTGTTATGGTTATAGACAATCGAATACCAGTATGCCAAGGGGAGCCTGCCGGACAGGCTGAGAGGAAAAATTTTCGACCCTGTGACCTGATTTGGGTAATGCCAACGGAGGGATGGGCTGCGGTGAGAGCCGCTAAGCGTGTGATTCAGGCCGGGCAGATTCTGCCCGGCTTTTTCTGTCACAGGGAAAATCGTTTTCGAAACACCCATGCCCGCTGGCGCGGGCACCACCAACTAGGAAGCCCCTGGCAGGAGGAAGTGCGTATGAAGGAAAAAACCGTAGAATTTCAAAACATTACCTTCCAGTATCCGGAGGATGCCCGCCGGATGTTTGAAGATCTTTCCTTTTCCGTAGAGCAAGGGGAGTTTGTGGCGGTGGTGGGAGCCAGCGGCTGCGGCAAGAGCACCCTGTTCCGGCTGATTAACCGGCTGGAGGAGCCGGAGAAGGGGCGGATTCTGGTGGATGGCCGGGATGTGCGGGAGCAAAAGGGCTACAGCGGCTTTATGCCCCAGAAGGACCTGCTGATGCCCTGGCGGACCGTGGGCAAAAACCTGATGCTGCCCCTGGAGCTGCGGAAAGTGCCCAAGGGACAGCGGGAACCCATGGCCCGGGAGATGCTGGAGCGGGTGGGCCTGGGGGACTGCTGGGACAAGGCGCCCCGGGAGCTTTCCGGCGGCATGCGCCAGCGGGTCTCCTTTGCCCGGACCCTGCTTTCCGGATCGGACCTGCTGCTGTTGGATGAGCCTTTCAGCGCTCTGGATTTTCTGACCCGGGTCTCCCTCCAGGAGTGGCTGGCGGAGCAGTGGGCCAGCCTGGGAAAGACGGTGCTCTTTGTGACCCACGATGTGGAGGAGGCCCTGTACCTGGCCACCCGGATTCTGGTGCTCCGGGGGCGTCCCGTGCGGCAGGTGGAGAGCATTCCGGTGCCGCTGCCGGTGCCCCGGAAACGGCAGATGCTGGAGCAGCCGGAGATTCAGGAGCTGAAGGAGCGGCTGATTGCCGGACTTCAGGGAGAGGAGGCAGTGTATTATGAGGACTGAGAAAATCAGCGAAGCGGTGACGGCTTCCGGCAGGAGCGGTAAAACAAGGAGGCAGGGAGGATCCAGCCGGGTGCTGCCTGCCCTGGTATTGCTGGGATTTCTGCTGTTGTGGCAGGGGATTGCCATGCTCATTGACGCCGCCTACATTCTGCCCACGCCGGTGCAAGTGCTGCAGCGGCTGTGGGAACTGCGGGAGCCTCTGTTTCTGGTGCATCTTCCGGCTACCATGGGCATCACCGGCCTGGGCCTTCTGATCTCCGTGGGCCTGGGGATCCTGCTGGCAGTGTTTATGGATACCAGCCCCACGGCGGAACGGGCCCTGTATCCGCTGATTGTGGCATCCCAGACCATCCCCACTATGGCCATTGCCCCGCTGTTTGTGCTCTGGTTTGGATACAGCATCTGGAGCAAGGTGCTGGCGGCCATTCTTATTACCTTCTTCCCGGTGGCCATCACCCTCCACGACGGCCTCCGGTCCACGCCACGGGAGATGGAAGAGTATATGCGCACCGGCGGCGCCGGGCGCTGGGAGATCTTCTGGAAGCTGAAGGTGCCCTGGGCCATCCCCTCCTTCTTCTCTGCAGTGCGGATGGCCATCCCTATATGCGTCATTGGCGCAGCCATCGGGGAATGGCTGGGGGCCCAGAGCGGCCTGGGCTACTTCAGCAAGCGGATGATGACCCAGCTGGACGGGGCGGGGGTGTTTGCCCCCATTGTCCTCCTCTCCGCCGCGGCCATGCTGGTGGTGTGGATTGTGGAGAAGCTGGAGAAAAAATTTGTCACCTGGCGGAAGGAGTTGTAAGGCCGGACCAACTACAAGCACAGCCCAAGCTTACGGACAGGAAAGCAGGGCTGTGCCTGCATGGCGTGGCAGATGGTCATGTAGGGCACTGGAACATAAGTAGGCAACAGACAGCCAAAGGACTGTCATAGGTAGATAGAAGGGGCTGAACATAATGGAGAACAGGGATTTTAAGCGTGACGAGGCCAAGGTCCTGAACAGGCCGGTGGAGGTCTATGTGCTCCCCATCGGCGCGAGCGCTGAGGACTGGTACGAGGCCACGTCCTCCCCGGTCATCATCCACGTCGTCAACGAGGAGCAGGACGTTGACTACTATCATGCTTACGGTGCCAACGAGGCGGTGCGGCTCGTGGTTCCTGCTGAGGGCGAGTACCAGGTGTCCTTCATCAGCCCGGTGACCGCAGACGGCTCCATCTACCGTGTCCCCGACGCACAGGCTGTGACCTCCGTCGTGACCGAGGCCGGTGACGGGGGGGAGACCGGTTTCGACGGTGAGCTTCCGTTCACCTTCGAGCCGGTGGCAGCCGATGACGTGACCGCCGACGAGCTGAACTCCATCATGGAGCAGGTGACGGAGGCCATCAAGAAGGGCGACGAGACCCTGACCGGCGAGGCCGGGATCAGCGTTGTGGACACCGTCAAGGAGAACTCCACCGCCAACCGCATGTATGTTGCGACCTATGAGTACACGGTAAACGGAAGGGTCCGAACCAAGGCGGTGACCTCCACCAGCTTGAAGCCGCCCACCACGATTGCCCTGTACTATGTCAGCAATCCCAACAGGGTTTTCTCTGAGTACGACGTGGGAAAGAACCCCTTGAAGCTCCTGTTGTTCGTCGTACCGGTGCTCATCGCCTACGTGGTGATGACCGCGATGGGATTTCAGCCATAGGATGTCTTGACGGTAGGCCCAGATGACTGAGTGTGAGTCTCTGCCAATGTTGGAGCAGCGTTTCAGACGAAGAAATTCAGATAGACGAAAGGGTGCCCCTTACGGGCCCACCTTTCATTATGCGGATAGGGCGGTTGGGAGAACATATTCTGCGGCATGTAGATCTGCATCCGGAAGTGATCCGGGTCAGCTCCATCAATACTGCTCTGGCGCTGGCGGCGGAAGGATACGGGGTGGTGTTTACC
>CAZSAF010000135.1:0-7643 GCA_964604605.1 uncultured Lachnospiraceae bacterium | reverse complement strand
AGGATGATCTTCAGGTTTTTGGTGAGGAAGGCGGTCTCCCGGAGCCGCTGCTTCAGGGTATCGTAATCGTAGACCGTCTCCTCAAAGATGGTGTCATCCGGCAGGAAGTGGACCTTGGTGCCGGTTTTGGACTTTTTGCAGGTGCCAATGATCTCCACCTGCTTTTCCGCCTTGCCCCGGTCATACCGCTGGTGGTAGATATTGCCGTCCCGGTAAATCTCCACGTCCAGCCAGGTGGACAGGGCGTTGACCACCGAGGCGCCTACGCCGTGGAGGCCGCCGGACACCTTGTATCCCCCGCCGCCGAACTTGCCGCCGGCGTGAAGGATGGTGAACACCACCTCCAGGGCGGATTTTCCCGCCTTGGCCTGGATATCCACCGGGATGCCCCGGCCATTGTCCTCCACGGTAATGGAATTGTCCGGATGGATCTCCACGCTGATGGTATCACAGAATCCGGCCAAGGCTTCATCCACCGCGTTGTCCACAATTTCGTAAACCAAATGATGGAGGCCTCGGGAAGAGGTGCTGCCGATATACATACCGGGCCGCTTCCGTACCGCCTCCAGTCCTTCCAGGATCTGTATTTGATCTGCATTATATTCCTGCTGCTTACTGCTCATGAATACCTCCTATCACTCTGCCGTCTTCAATGTGGAAGACCTTGTCTATCTGAAAACAGTGCTGCACAAAGTCATCCAGCCCTGTGCAGGTGATCACTGTCTGAATATGGGAAATCCGCTGAAGCAGCTGTTTCTGCCTGCTTCCGTCCAGCTCGGACAGCACATCATCCAGCAGAAGGATGGGCGTGTCCTTTATCACCTTTTTCACTATCTCAATTTCCGCCAGCTTCAGGGAGAGAGCCGCTGTCCGCTGCTGTCCCTGGGAACCGAAGCGGCGCACATCCACGCCGTTGACTATAAAAATCATATCGTCCCGGTGGGGGCCGGTGAGGGAAGTCCGCACCTTCAGATCCCGGGCCCGCTCCCGCGCCAGTACCCGGCGCAGCTCCTCCGCCTCCACATTCGGCGCATAGGAAAGCTCTGCTTCCTCTTTTCCGCCGCTTAAGGAGAGATGAATCTCCTTCACCAGCTGATCCAGGTCCCGAATAAAATTCTTCCGGCTCTGAATCAGCGGAATGCCATAGGAAGCAAGCTGTTCATCCCATATGTCCAGGGTATCCCGCAGGTCCGGATGGTCATCCAGGTCTTTTAAAAGCTTATTCCGCTGGGTGATCACCTTATTGTAGCTGATTAGGTTGTGGGCATAAATGCGGTCCAGCTGGCACAGCTCCATGTCCAGGAACCGCCGCCGCTCCGCCGGGGAATCCTTGATGATGCTCAGATCCTCCGGGGAAAAGAAGACCACGTGCAGAATGCCGAAAAGCTCCGCGGTCCGCCGCAGAGGCAAGCCGTTGACCGCAATCCCTTTTGCCCGATTTTTTTTCAGGTGCACGTCCACCCGGCAGGGAACCCCTCTCTTTTCCACCATCACCTTGATGTGGGCTTCCTCCTCCCCAAAACGAATCAGCTCCCGGTCTTTGGTGCCCCGGTGGGATTTGGAGGTGGCACAGAGACAGATAGCCTCCAGGGCATTGGTCTTTCCCTGGGCGTTGTCCCCGTAGAGAAGATTGATTCCCGGAGAAAGTTCCAGATGCAGTTCCCGGTAATTTCGATAGTTCTGCAGTTCCAGGGAGAGGATCTTCATTTTTCAATCTTCACCGTCTGGCCTTCAAACAAAACCTGATCCCCTGCGGTCAGTTTTTTCCCTCTCCGGGTCTCAATCTCTCCGTTGACCTTCACCATTCCCTGTTGGATCACATCCTTGGCGTCTGCGCCGGTCTCCACCATATTCATGGCTTTCAACAGCTGGCCAAGTTTAATGTTTTCATCTCTCAATTTAAACGTCAGCATCTTCTCTCCTATCGATTCACATTAAAGTTCACCGGAAGAATCAGATAAATGTACCGGCTCTCCTCGTCCCGGATGAAGCAGGGGGCCTTGGAGTTGACCATGTAGATTTCAATGTCCTCATCGTCAATAACCCGCAGGGAATCAATGAGGAAACGGGGATTGAAGCCAATGAGAATGTCCTTCCCCTTCTTGTGGATTAGAATATCCTCCTTCATGGAGCCGATCACCGAATTCATGGACAGCTCCATGCTGCCGTCCCGGATGTCCAGGATAATCGGCTTTTTGTCCGACTCCCGGATCAGCAGGGTAGACCGCTCAATGGAATCCAGAAACTCCCGCTTGTTGACGGTGATTTTGGTCTCAAAATCGCTGGAAATCATCTGATCAATTTTAAAGTACTCCCCTTCAATGAGCCGGGAGAGCACCAGGGTCTGGTCAAATTCAAAGAGGATATGGTTGCGGCTGAAGAAGATGGTCACTTCCTTGTCGTTGTCCCCCGGCAGGATCCGGCTGATCTCCATCAGCGTCTTTCCGGGGACAATCACCTTCTTCTTCTCATAGAAATCCTTCAATTCTACGTTGCGGATGGAGATCCGGTGGCCGTCCAGGGAAACCACCTTCAGCTGATTGCCGTCAATCTCAAACATCTCGCCGGTCATCATCTTGTTGTTCTCGCTGGCAGCAATGGAAAAGATGGTCTGGCGGATGGTCTCCTTTAAGGTAAATTGGGAAAGGCAGATATGCTGGTCCTTCTCAATGGAGGGCATGGCCACAAAGTCGTCTCCCCGCCGTCCGGAGATGTTAAAGTTGGCCTTCTCGCAGAGGATGGTGATCTTCTCATCCCGCTCCTCAATGATCACCTCGCTGTCCGGCAGCTTCCGGATGATCTCGGAAAAGAGTTTGGCGTCAATGGCCGTTTTCCCGTGTTCCAGAAGCTGTCCCTCCACCCGGGTTTCAATTGCCAGCTCCATATCATTGGCCATCAGGCGGATCTCGTCACCCGTTGCATCCAGGAGAATGCACTCCAGAATCGGCATGGTGGTTTTGGAAGGAACCGCTTTGGAAACGATGGTAATGGCATTCTGCAGGTCGTTTTTATGAAAAGTCAGTTTCATGATTGTGGGTAACTCCTTTTCGCTGTAGGATTAATATGTTAAAAGAAAGTCTTCGTAACAGCAGTAATAGGCGCTGTGGAATTGTGGACAAGGCCGGCAAAAACACAGGAGTACCAGGGTTTCGCCTTCTGGTACCTGTGGGATAACCCTGTGAAGAACCGCCGGATAAAAATCGGATAACCGGTTCTTTTTCCACAGGAAAACAGGAGGCGAAATTATGCACCTTCTGTCCACAACCTTATCCACCCGGTTATCAACTGGGGTTCAGCTTCTTTTTCAGCACATCAATAGTATATTGCAGAGATTCATCCTTCTCCAGCTCTTTGGCAATTTTGTCAATGCCATGGATAATGGTGGAGTGGTCCTTTTTGTTCAGGCACTTGGCGATGGTTGTCAGCGGCGTGTCCGTCATGTTGCGGCATAGGTACATGGCAATCTGCCGGGGCCGTACAATCTCCTTATTCCTTCTCTCGGAAACCAGATCCGAGGAGTTCAGCTTGAAATGCTCCGCCACCACCTGGAGAATCCGCTCCGGGGTGATTTCCTGCACCTGGTCCGGGGAGATCCGGTCCTTTAAGGCTTCCTCCGCCAGCTCCAGGGTGATCTCATTTTTGGTGATGCGGGAGTAGGCCACCACCTTGGTCAGAGCCCCTTCCAGCTCCCGGATGTTGGACTTGATGTTGGTGGCAATATACTTGATTACTTCATTATCTATATTGTAGCCCTCCAGGTCCTCTTTCTTCCGGAGGATGGCCATGCGGGTTTCATAGTCCGGCGCGCCAATGTCCACCGTCAGGCCCCACTCAAACCGGGAACGCAGCCGTTCCTCCAGGGTTTCAATGTCTTTGGGCGGACGGTCGCTGGAGATGATGATCTGCTTCTTGGCCTCATAGAGGGTGTTGAAGGTGTGGAAGACTTCTTCCTGGGTACTTTCCTTATTAGTAATAAACTGAATATCGTCAATGAGCAGCACGTCCACGTTCCGGTATTTCTCCCGGAATTCGGTGGTGGTGATGTTGTTCTTGTTCCGGATGGCGTCAATCAGCTCGTTGGTAAACTTTTCGCTGGTGACGTAGACCACCTTGGCGGCCGGGTTCTGCTTTAAAATAAAGTGGGCGATGGAGTGCATCAGGTGGGTTTTTCCCAGTCCCACGCCTCCGTAGATGAATAGCGGATTGTAAATTTCCGCCGGGGATTCGGCCACCGCCAGGGAGGCGGCGTGGGCCATCTTGTTGTTGGAGCCCACCACAAAGGTGTCAAAGGTATAGCGGGGGTTCAGGTTGGCCTCTGCGGAGAGGGAAGGGTCAATGGTGTTCTTCTTTTTCTCCACCTCCCCCTGGGCGTGGGGCGTCACAAACTGCACCTCGCAGCGGATGCCGGTGACCTCCTCAATGGCTACCTGGATAAAGAATTTGTATTTCTTTTCGATATATGTAACACTGGGTTTATCCCCGGGGAACAGGATGGTGAGCATGCTGTCGTCCATGGAAACCAGCTCCAGCGGAAGAAGCCAGGTCTTGAAGGATACATCCGTCAGTTCCTGGTCTTCTTTCAAGGTATTCAAAATGGTGTCCCAATTTTCTTGGATTTTTTGCAACATAACAATTCTCCTGCCTCACTACGCTACTTACCCACAATAATTATCTCCTATTCTACCTTACTATTATGGATTTTTCAATGAGGAAAGACAAAATTTTTTCCCTGTAAACAGCTTTGTGCATAAGTTATCCACGGGAAAAGGCCTGAAAAGCCCTGGTTTTTTGGAAAAATACCGGTAGAAAAGCACAGATTATCAACAAGTTATCAACATTTTGTGGATAACTTGTTCATAAACCATAAATCCGGTGGATTATCTGGTGAAAAAAGAAAAATGAAAAAACCGCTTGACTTAGGGATTCTCTTTGCCTATACTAGAAATGCTACACTTGTGGTGAATGCCGCCCGGCGGCAGGAAATGAAAACAGGAGGAGGTGTTCCCAGATGAAAATGACGTTTCAGCCGAAGAAGCGCTCTCACGCCAGAGTCCATGGCTTCCGCTCCAGAATGAGCACAGCAGGCGGAAGAAAGGTGCTGGCTGCCAGAAGAGCCAAGGGTAGAAAGAAACTTTCCGCATAGGCCGCAGTTCTGTGGTCTATTCTTTTGTAGAGCTGGAAAAAAGATGGATTTCGTTTCTTTGAAGAAGAAGGAAGATTTCGGTCGGGTTTACCGGCAGGGTGAATCTTACGGGAACAGGCTTCTCGTCATGTATGTTTTGGAAAAGGACCGGAGTCTGGAAAACAGAGTGGGAATCTCTGTCAGTAAGAAAGTCGGAAACAGTGTGGTGCGCCATCGGATCAAGAGGCTGATCCGGGAAAGTTTCCGAACCCACTGGGAACAGTGGAGGGCTGGCCATGACCTGGTGGTCATCGCCAGACAGAACGCGAAAAATAAAAGCTATCAGGAAATCGAAAGTGCCTTGTTTCACTTGGGACGGCACCATCAGCTGCTGGAACGGGAGGGTGAGGGAGAATGAAGAAGCTGTTTATTGCCTGCATTCGTTTTTATCAGCGGAATCTCTCACCTCTCAAGCGCTATAATCACTGCAAATATACTCCAACCTGCTCCCAGTACGCTGTGGAAGCCATTGAAAAGTACGGCGTATGCAAAGGGGGCGCTTTGGCGTTATGGCGCATTCTGCGGTGCAATCCCTTTTCCAAGGGCGGTTACGATCCGGTACCCTGAGCGATGAAAGGTATGGAGGAAATTTATGACTTTTTTGGCAGCAACAGCTTTTGCAAACTGGCCGGTGATCAAGCAACTGGCCTGGGTTCTGGGTTATGTGATGCGGGGAATCTACCTGGTTCTGAGCAGCATCGGTATTGAGAACATTGGTGCCTGCATTATTGTATTCACCTTTATCACCCGGATGCTCATGTATCCCCTTACGGTCAAACAGCAGAAGATGATGAAGCTCAATGCGGTGGTAATGCCGGAGATCCAGGCCCTGAAGAAAAAGTACGCAGGGAAAAACCGGGATCAGCAGGCTATGCTGCGGATGCAGGGGGAGCAGCAGGCCATCTACGATAAATATGGTTATTCCATGAGCGGCGGCTGTCTGCCTTCTCTTTTGACATTTCCGATCATGTTTGCCCTGTACCCGGTGGTGTATAACATTACCCAGTATGTGCCGGAACTTCAGGGCAATGAGGCGGCGTACTACTTTTTTGGACTGAATCTTCAGGATGCTCCAGGATTGCGCTTTCATCCGGCCATTCTGATTCCCATTCTGGCCGGTGTCACCCAGTTTATTTCTACCAAACTGATGATGGCCAAGCAGCCCAAGGTGGATGACAAGGACAATCCTACCGCCAGCAGCATGAAGATGATGAACTATACCATGCCCATTATGTCGGTGGTGTTCTGTATCTCCCTGCCGGCCTTCCTGGGCGTGTACTGGATTACCCAGTCGGTGGTGATGATCCTGCAGCAGCTGATTGTCAACAAGCACCTGGAGCGGTACACCGTGGAGGACATCATCAAGCAGAACATTGAAAAGAAGAACAAGAAGCGGGCAAAGAAGGGCCTTCCTCCGTTAAACGACAAGGCTACCATCAATGCCAGAAAGATTCAGCAGCACCAACAGCAGGAGCAGCAGGACGCAAATGCAAGGGCGGTCGGCAAAGCGGCGCGGGACGCGAAAATCCAGGAATCCACCGAGTACTACCGCAGCAAGTCCGGCGGCAGCGGCAGCCTGACGGCCAAGGCAAATATGGTGCGCGAGTACAATGAAAAACACAAAAAATAAGGGGGAAAGAGGATGGAGTACATTACCGTTTCTGCAAAGAATGTAGACGAAGCCATCACACAGGCTCTGATCCAGCTGGAGATCACCAGCGATATGCTGGAGTATGAAGTCGTAGACAAGGGAAGCTCCGGCATTCTGGGAATCGGAAGCCGCCCCGCGGTGATCAAGGCCAAAAAGAAATTCTCCCTGGAAGGAACGGCCCGGGATTTTCTGGCCGATATTTTCCGCACCCTGCACATGGAGGTGCAGGTGGACATTGACTACAATGAGGAAGAAAAGACCATGGATATTGACCTGAAGGGGGACGACATGGGAATCCTCATTGGAAAGAGAGGGCAGACTCTGGATTCCATCCAGTATCTCACCAGCCTGGTGGTCAACAAATACACCGACGAGTACGTCCGGGTGAAGGTGGATATTGAAAATTACCGGGAGAGAAGGAAAGAGACACTGGAAAACCTGGCCCGGAATATCTCCTACAAGGTTAAAAGGACCAAGAAGCCGGTGGCGCTGGAGCCCATGAACCCCTACGAGAGACGGATCATCCATTCCGCCCTCCAGGGAGACCGCTACGTGATCACCCGCAGCGAGGGGGAGGATCCCTTCCGCCATGTGGTCATCTCCCTGAAGCGGGAGCGGAGAGAGAAGGGACAGGGATACGCCGGCGGCAGAACGGGAGCAGCGGGCAGCAGAATGTAAAAAGGCGGCCGCCTGACAGGCGGAGCAGATAGAAAAGGGTGCCATCCGGAAAGTGATTGGCACCCTTTTTAAGCAAAAGGGAGGTAGGGAACGTGGCGGATACCATAGCGGCCATTGCCAGCGGCCTGGCCC
>CAZSAF010000134.1:0-7709 GCA_964604605.1 uncultured Lachnospiraceae bacterium | reverse complement strand
TCAGGTTCATGTCCATATTACTTGGGTGCGGGTTCAAGTCCCGCCAACTGCACGAAAAATCCGGACTTTGCCCTCCAGGGTGAAAGCCCGGATTTTTTTATGATTCACAGTGTTTGCGCCAGAGGGCACGAAGGTTTCTACCGAAAACCTCGCCTCATACAAAAGGTTTCGTGCGGATTCCGCAGCCTATATTCCAGGCTGAAAAATTGGCAAAACAAAAAAATAAAAAAACACTTGACATTTTCCCTGGATTGCGGTATTCTATAAAAGCGCTTGAGAGCGCCAAGAAACGCAGTTGTGGCGGAATTGGCATACGCGCATGATTCAGGTTCATGTCCATATTACTTGGGTGCGGGTTCAAGTCCCGCCAACTGCACGAGATGGATCCGAGCTGATCTCCGAAAGGAGAGCGGCTCGGGTTTTTCTTTTCTGCTCCAGGGCCCTTCCGCCATGGGAAGTTTGCGGAGAAAAAACGGTTCAGGTCTTGCGCTTCTTCCCCGGGTGCAGTATAGTAGTACTATTACAGCGGAGAAAGGCAGACTGCCGCTGGCGGCAGAGGAAAGAGGAGAACAGATGAAGCTAATGGAAGATCGAATCCGAAAGGACGGCGTGGTAAAGCCCGGCAATGTGCTGAAGGTGGACAGCTTTCTGAACCATCAGATGGATGTGGAGCTGTTTGACCAGATGGGGGAGGAGTTCCGCCGCCTGTTTGCGGACCGGCCCATCAACAAAATTCTGACCATAGAGGCATCCGGCATTGGGATTGCCTGCATGGTTGCCCGGCATTTCCACGTGCCGGTGGTGTTTGCCAAGAAAAGCCCGAGCATCAATCTGGACGGAGAGTCTTATGTGACCAAGGTGGAGTCCTTTACCCACAAACGGGTCTACGATGTGATTGTGTCCAAAAAGTATCTGGGGCCGGAGGATCATGTGCTGATCATTGATGATTTTCTGGCCAATGGCTGTGCGGTGTCCGGGCTCATTGACCTGATCCAGAGCGCCGGGGCCACCGTGGAGGGCGTGGGAATCGCCGTGGAAAAAGGGTTCCAGAATGGCGGCCAGATGATCCGCGGCAAGGGGATCCGGTTGGAATCCCTGGCCATTGTGGAGAGCATGAATGCGGAAACCGGAGAGATTGTTTTCCGCCGGAGCTGAGAGGGCTGCAGGGAGAGGAAGCAGGCGGCAGCGCCTGCTTTTTCTTTTTGTGTCAGCCTTCTATCCCTGTCCAACCAAAAGTCCCATGTTATTTTGATAAGTAATCCGGGAAATACGCATTAAAAATCATACCAAAAAATGGAGTTCGCTTAAGAAAATTCCGGAAAGAATTGATGCCGGATTCTTGAAGTTTCCTGGGAAACGTGCTATACTACGGGACGGAACGTACACGGAATTTACCGCAGTGGGCGGTTGACGGAAAAGCGGCGGGGAGGAAAAGCGGCTATGGTGACGGAAAATTACCGGAAAGTGGAAGCCCGGGTGGCGGTTGCCTGTGAACGGTGCGGCAGAAAGCGGGAAGAGGTAACGCTGATTGCGGTCAGCAAAACCAAACCGGTGGAGATGATCCGGGAGCTGATGGCAGCGGGCGTCCGGGACTTTGGGGAGAACAAGGCCCAGGAGATGAAGAAAAAGTCTGAACAGATTGCGGAACCCCTGCGCTGGCATTTCATTGGCCATCTGCAGACCAACAAGGTGAAATATGTGGTGGGCCGCGCCTGTCTGATCCACTCTGTTTCATCTCTGCATCTGGCGGAGGCAATCCAGAAGGAAGCGGAAAAAAAGAAGGTCCGTTGCCCGATTCTGGTGGAGGTCAACATTGCCAATGAGGAGACCAAATCCGGCATTGGGGAGGAGGATGCGGTTCAGCTGGTGCGCCAGGTGGCAACACTGCCCAACCTGGAGGTACGAGGCCTTATGGCCATTGCGCCGCCGGTGGAGAATCCGGAGGAGAACCGCCCGTATTTCCGGGAAATGCGCCGGCTGGCCGAATCCATCCGGGAGATGGGACTGCCGGGTGTCTCCATGGAGGAACTGTCCATGGGCATGACGGGGGATTTTGAGGTGGCCATTGAAGAAGGCGCCACCATGGTGCGGGTGGGCACTGCCATTTTTGGCGAACGCGCCAAAGCGGTCTGAGAACTTCGTAAAAAAGAAATTTTCCGGTGGAACTTTTCTGTATTATGTGATACAATTTTTTTATAAAGTCAAAGGAAGGTTTGTCATGGACAAGATTGACAAAAAGTTATTACGGCTTCTCCAGGAAAATGCAAGATATTCCCTGAAACAGTTATCGGAAAAGGTGTTTTTGTCTTCGCCGGCAGTGGCAGCTCGTATTCAGAAGCTGGAGGATGACGGGATTATTTCCGGTTATCATGCGGACATCAGCCTGGACAAGATGGGGTATCATATTACCGCTTTTATCAATCTGGAGATGGCCCCCAAGCAGAAGGTGGAGTTTCTTCCTTTTATTGCCAAGGTGCCCAACGTCATTGAGTGCAACACGGTGTCCGGAAATTACTCCATGCTGATGAAGGTGAGCTTCCCGTCCACCTCGGATTTGGATTTGTTTATCGGCCAGCTGCAGAAGTTTGGCCATACGGAGACGCAGATTGTGTTTTCGGTACCGGTGCCCCATCGGGGCATTGTGCTGGCAGGCACGGATGAGGAGTAACGAAAAAAGAGGAAATTTGGAGGCGGCTGCTCCCGGCGGGGCAGCCCCTTTTTGTTGTATGGGAAACGTTGCTTTTGATGGCAGAAATATGGAAACTTCATTCCCCTTGGCGCAAAAAAGAGCCGCACCACCGGCGCAGCTCTTGTGGAGAGATATGTGAACAAAACAGAGGGGAACCCGGTTTAGCGGATTTCGCATCCCTCTTCGCACGCATAGCGCTCTACCCAAATGCGATCCATCCAGCTCATTTTAATTTTCTTTTTCATTTCTTTATCCTCCTGAAATTGAATTGGTATTCTTTTATAACAAAGCTTCTTTTCTGTTTTGAAGCGCGCCTTCCTGGAAACCGGTTCCGGACGGTAGCTGCCAGCCAAAACGAAGCAGAGCTTGCAGGCACTTTCCTTTCGATGTCATCGCAAACGGCGAATTGACACAGGATCTAGCGGCCTCCATCTCAAACATATGGGCAATCGCCACATTTTCTTTTTTCATCTCAAGGCCTCCTTTTCTTTCTTCTTCTCTTGACAGTCAGAAGGATACCACGGTTTCTTCTATATGTCAACTTTATTTATTCTCTCATATGATATGTTTTGGGTATTTATATGGCGGAAAATGCGGTAAAATTCGCCAGAAAAATATATATAAAATCACAAGAAATACTTTTTTTATTTTTGTGTAAAAATTGGCACTAATTATGCTTGTATACTATGTGCCGAAGCAGATGGGGGAATGGCAATTGGCGGAAACCTTGACGTTGTTTCCGATAAAGAGTATACTGTTCTTAGTTGAAAAGCACAAAGCTTTCAGGGTAAACTCCAGCCGGACAGGAGGGATTGCAATGACAGGGGCAACGAGCTGTGGCGGTGTGGTAATTTTTCGTGGTAAGATCCTGCTTTTGTATAAGAATGTGCGGAACAAATACGAAGGCTGGGTGCTTCCCAAGGGCACGGTGGAGGAAGGCGAGGAGCACTCGGAAACGGCACTGCGTGAGGTCATGGAGGAGACCGGCGTCAAAGCGTCCATTATCAAGTACATTGGCAAAAGCCAGTATACGTTCAGCACCATGCGGGAGGAAATTTGCAAGGATGTCCACTGGTTCCTGATGATGTCGGACAGCTATTACAGCAAGCCGCAGCGGGAGGAGTTTTTTGTGGATTCCGGTTACTATAAGTATCACGAGGCATATCACCTGCTGAAATTTTCCAATGAGAAGCAGATCTTGGAGCTGGCCTACAATGAATATCTGAATTTGAAAAGAAAAAATTTGTGGGGAAGCAAAAAATATTTTTAACCACTGCGCAAAACCGGGAGGAAAAGGCAGCCCGCCCGCCGGACAGCAGGCAGAAAATCCGGCAGGCGGGTTTTGTGCGATCAGCACGGAGAGGAGGTACATTATGCAGACACGTTATGAGAATTTGAAACCCTATCTGGAGAAGCGGAAGATGCTGGAGGCTTCGCTGACACTGTTTCAGTGGGATCTGGAGACCCTGGCGCCAGAACAGGCGGTGGAGCGGACCGCCACGGTGGTGGCGCTGCTGGAAGACGCCCTGCGGGAGGCTATTTTGGAACCAGAGGTGCGGAACACCATAGAAGCCCTGGACGGGGCACCGGACCTGACGCCGGAGCAGGCAGCGGTGATCCGGGTGCTGCGGGAGGATCTGGAGCGGCTGGAGAAGATTCCGGCGGAGGAGTACCGGACCTATGCCAACCTGCGGGCCATCGCCACCTCCGTGTGGGCAAAGGCCCGGGCAGAGCGGGATTTCTCCCAGTTTGCCCCGGTGCTGGAGCGGATGCTGAATGCCACCCGGCGGTTTGCCGCCCTGCGGGCCAAACCGGGGCAGGAGCCCTATGACGTGCTCCTGGAGGATTACGAGAAGGGCTTTCCCATGAAGGAACTGGACCGGTTCTTTGACCAGCTGCAACGGGAGCTGCCGGCGTTGGTCCGCCAGGCGGTGGAGGCCCAGCGGGAGTGGGATGACCGGTTCCTGCATCAGCCGTATTCGCTGGACAAGCAGCGGGAGTTCAACCGGTATTTGGCGGAATACATGGGGCTTACGCCGCAGCGGGTGGTGCTGGGGGAGAGCGCCCATCCCTTTACCACAGGGCTGCACCGGGATGATGTGCGCATTACCAACCACTTTTATGAAAACCTGCCGATCAGCGCCATCTTCTCCACCATCCATGAGGGCGGCCACGCTCTGTATGAGCTGGGGGTGGCCCCGGAGCTGACCATGACGCCGGTGGGAGGCGGCGCATCCTGCGGCATGCACGAATCCCAGTCCCGATTCTATGAAAATATGTTGGGGCGGAGACGGGAATTCTGGGTGCCCCTTTATGGAAAGATGCAGAGCTTGTTCCCGGAGCAGATGGGAGCTGCCCCGCTGGAGCAGTTTATCCAGGGAATCAACCGGGTGGAGCCCAGCCTCATCCGGACAGAGGCGGATGAGGTGACCTACAGCCTCCATGTGCTGGTGCGCTACCGGGCAGAGCGGGAGCTGATGGATGGAAGCCTTCCGGTGCGGGATCTGCCGGAGCGGTGGAATTCACTCTATGAGGAAGTTCTGGGAGTCCGCCCCCGGCATGACGGGGAAGGGGTCCTGCAGGATATCCACTGGGCCCAGGGGAGCTTTGGCTATTTCCCCTCCTACGCCCTGGGCAATGCCTTTGCAGCCCAGATCAGCCGGCGGTTGGAGCAGGAGCTCCCGGTGGGTGAGCTGCTGGAGCAGGGGAAGCTGGCGGAAATCACCCACTGGCTGGGCGAAAAGATCCACCGCTTTGGCGCGGTAAAGCCGGTGCGGCTGCTGCTGGAGGAGGTGTGCGGCCAGCCGTTTTCCACCGATGCCTATCTGTCCTACCTGCGTGCCAAGGTGGAGGGGTTCCAGGGGGCTTCCAAGAAACCCGAAACCATGCTATAATGGGACAGAAAAAGCAAGCTTTGCGGAGGAACAGACAGGCATGAATATGTTAAACGGCATGGATTGGGGCTCCATAACAGCGGTGGTGCCGACCCTGATTGTGACGGTGCTGAACGGCTTGTTTGGCTACCGGTTAAGAAAACTGTGGATTGCTGTGTGGGGGTTCCTGATCGGCCTTTTTCTGGGAATGGGGATTGCCAGCTGGTTTACCAATACCTGGTGGATGATCCTGGTGGCCGGATTGGCAGCGGCCGTAGTGGGCGCGCTGTTGGCGTACCGACTGTATCTGGCGGGGATCTTTTTGATCTGTGCCCTGGCGGTGGGATCCACCGTCCTACTGCTGTTGGGGCGGACGTTCTGGTGGCAGCTGGCACTGGCAGCGGTGGCTGCCGTGCTGGGCGGTGTGCTGGGGGTCATGTTTGTGCGTCCGGTGGTGATTGCCACCACCAGCATCAGCGCCGGAACCGCCACAGTCCACTCCCTGGTGGATCTTCTGGGCTACCGGAACGATACGGTGACCTGGGCACTGATGGCGGCACTGTCGGCAGTGTTTATTCTGTTCCAGCTGAAAAACGCAAAGGATTGACATGGAAACCCAAAGAGAAATGAGGAAGATTGGAATGAAGGGATCAACTCTGTATTTGGAGTGTTATTCCGGCATCAGCGGGGATATGACCGTGGCGGCGCTGCTGGATCTGGGCGCGGATGCCCAGGGGCTGGACCGGCTTCTGGAGCAGCTGCCCCTGGGGGGCTTCCGGATTGCCCACGGACGGGTCAGCAAACAGGGAATTTCCGCCAGGGATTTTGATGTGGTGATGGAGGAAGGGCATCATCAGCCTCACCGCCATCTGACGGATCTTCTGGAGCTGCTGGACCGGCTTCCGGCGGAGCCGGAGGTGATCCGGCTGGCAAAGGAAATGTTCCGGCGGATTGGGGAGGCGGAGGCCAAGGCCCATGGGATTCCGGCGGAGCAGGTACATTTTCACGAGGTGGGGGCGGTGGATTCCATTGTGGACATTGTCTCGGCTGCCTACTGCCTGGTTTCCCTGGGGGTAGAGCAGGTGATCCTCTCCCCCCTGTGTGAGGGGAGCGGCCACGTGAAATGTGCCCACGGCCTTCTGCCGGTGCCGGTGCCGGCGGTGGCGAACCTGGCCCAGGCTTACGGGCTTCCCCTGCGGATTACCGGAACCGAGGGGGAGATGATTACGCCCACCGGCGCAGCCATTTCCTCCATTCTGTGGAAGGGGCAGGTGGGCCTTCCGCCCTGCCGGATTTTAAAGACCGGTGTGGGGGCAGGCAAAAAGGACTTCCCCCACGCCAACATCCTGCGGGCCAGCCTGGTGGAGCCGTTGGAGGCGGAGCCGGAGATCTGGGTGCTGGAGACCAATGTGGATGACTGCTCCGGGGAGGCTCTGGGCTATGCCCTGGAGAAACTGGGGGAGGCCGGTGTCCGGGATGCCTATTATACGCCGGTCTACATGAAAAAGAACCGGCCGGGGGTTCTGGTGACGGTGCTCTGCGACCGGGAAAAGGTGGCGCAGGTGGAGAAGATTCTCTTCACCCATACCACCACCATTGGCATCCGCCGGCATCCGGTGCAGCGCACCTGCCTGGAGCGGGAAATCCGGCAGGTGGAGACCCCCTGGGGGAGTGCCCGGGTGAAGCGCTGCCGCCTGGGAGAGCAGGTCTGGAATTACCCAGAGTATGAGGATGTGCGTCAGCTCTGTGAGGCCAGCGGCAAGGGCTACGGGGAGATGTATCTCCTGGTCCAGGAGGCAGCCGGAAAGGAGAAACGGTGACGGCGGGTTGCGTGCCGGCGGATAAGCGGAAAGCACTGGAGCGGAAGCTGAAGGAGCTGGCTGACCGGCCGGTGTGCCTGGCCTTCTCCGGCGGTGTGGACAGCGGCCTCCTGTTAAAACTGTTGGCGGAGAGCCGGGGAACCGGTCCGCTCTATCCGGTGATGCTGAGCACCAGCCTGCAGTCCCGGGGAGACGAGCTGGAGGCCCGGCGGCAGGCGGAGGCCTGCGGCGTAGAGCTGACGGTGCTGCCGGTGGATTTAGAGAGCTGCCGGGAGCTGTGGCAGAATCCGCCGGACCGGTGCTATCTGTGCAAGCGGACCATGTTTG
>CAZSAF010000133.1:5225-7725 GCA_964604605.1 uncultured Lachnospiraceae bacterium | reverse complement strand
TGCTGGCCATGGCCTGCAGTATGTTTGTGCTGGTGTTTCTCTTTGTCCATACCTACATGTCCCGCAGCTATCAGGAGCGGAGGCTGGAAAACTGCCAGCAGCTGTTGACGACGGCCTCCGAGTACGTCCAGCTGGCCCTGGAGGATCTGGGGCGGGCCATGCAGCAGCTTTTGTGGAATACGGATATTACCCGGGCGGTGCTGACGCCGGAGCTGGTGACCTATGACCGGAAAGTGGAGATTGTCAAGACCCTGGGCAGCTTTGAGACGGACAATCCCCTGGTGGAGCAGGCCTTCCTGCTGACATACATGGACGGGCGTTGTTATGACTCCACCGGGAATATTGTGGAACTGAAGGAATCCCCGGCCCGGGTCTATTTGCCGGAGTACGGGCAGGTCTGCGAAGCTTCCCTGGCCAACGGGGACTTCCCTGCCCAGGTGATCAGCCAGGGGGAGGAGCTGGCGCTTTTGCAGCCCTTTCCCACGCCGGAGACCAACGGAGCTCTGCTGGTGACCATCCGCCGGGAAAGCCTGTTCCAGTTTTTGGCGGAGAGCACCACGGAGGACGGGGATTACATGGAGATTCAGGCCCAGGACGGGGCGGTGCTGTTTGCCGGCGGCCCCTCCGCTGTCCGCAGTGGGGAACCACTGGTGTATGCCGCCGATACCGGCTGGAAGTTCTGCCTGTGGCAGAATCCGCTGCATATAGAACTGGGCCGGGAGGAGTTTCTGGCGGCCCTGGGGCCCTGGGCGCTGTTTCTGGGCATCATCAGCCTGGGCGCCGCCCTGTTTATCACCTGGAGCATCTACCGGCCTATTGGAAAGCTCCACTCCCTGGTGGAGCAGACGGAGGATGGGGCGGAGGCGGTACAGGGCAATGAGCTGGAGCAGATTTCCCAGGTATACCAGTCTACCCTGCGGCAGAAGGACGATCTCTCCCAGGAGGTGGCCGGCATGGCCCCCATTGTCCGGGAGCGGTTGTATAAAAACCTGCTGAAGGGGAAGGACCTTCCCCGGGAGGCGCTGCAGGAGAGGCTTCAGAGCCTGGGCAGCCCCTTTGGCATTTCCGATTACTATGTGGTGATGGTGGCGGCGTTGTCCAGCGATTACACCGGGGATGCGGTGGAGGCCACGGAGCGGGTGCACCGGCTTTTTGGCGGATGCGCCGGGGAGGAGGATCCGGTGTGCGAATCCCTGGTCACCGATGACGATTTTCTGATCCTGATTCTCTGCTACCGGGAGTAGGCAGACAGCCGCCGCCGGGCCAGCCGGGAGGCTGCCATCTGCCGGACCCTGGAGGAGTGCGCCCGGCAGGCCGGCGTGGAGGAGATGGGAGCAGAGGAAAAGAAACGCTGCTATGACCAGCTGATCAACCGCCTGGCGGAGCAGCTGCTGAACCTCCATGCGCCGGAGGAAAAGATGGAGCTGTTTGACGCCTATTACCGGGCCGGAAATGCCCCGGAGAATTGGGAAGAAGCGGCCCGGGAAGTGGGGCGGAATGCTCTGAGCGCCCTGTGCCACTACAGTCAGAAAAGCCGCAACCGCTATGTGAAACAGGCCAAGGCGGCAGTGGGGAGGCGGACGTTGGAACGGGAGCGGCTTCTGAGATTTCCAGTCCTTCCGGCGGCGCAGCGGAGAGCACCACGGGACAGGCTCCGTACCGCCTGGGAATCGGATATTCCGGCGGATATGAGGAGGCGTTCCCAGAGTGGGTGGAGCGGGTGTATGAGCGCACCGACGGAAATGTGGAAATCTTTCTGTACGGGGATAATGTGCTGGGTGAGGGGACGGATATGCTGCAGGCGGTGCAGAACGGCACCCTTTCCATGATGGGCTCCAGCACGTCCATCCACACGGGGCTGGTGCCGGAGGCAGCGGTTCTGGATATTCCGGCCTGCTTTGAGGAGTACATTCAGCCGTATCGGGTATACGACGGGGCGTTTTATGACAAGATTAATGCCTTCTACCGGGAGCAGGGGCTGGAACTGATCTATCTGCGCACCGGCGAGTACTGGATTCTCACCAGCTCCCATCCCATTACCTCCCTGGAGCAGCTGCAGGGGGTGCAGATCCGCACCATCGGCGCCAGCGTCCATGAACAGCTCTATCAGCGACTGGGCATTGGCTGTGTCAGCGGCATTGGCCTCAACGGCCTCTCCTACGCCCTGGAGGAGGGAAAGGTGGACGGGATTGAGACCACCTACACCATTCTTCGGAGCCAGAATCTGCTGGAGGCGCAGCCTTACGCACTGGAGAGTCCCATGTTCGTCATGGGCAGCGCCATTGTCATGAATTACGAGATTTACCAGAGAATGCCCAGCGATTACCAGCGGATTTTGAAGGAGACGCTGAAGGAGATTTTGGACGAGCAGCAGGTAAAAATGGAGCAGGAGGAGGATGCCCGCCGGGAGGGCCTGCAGGTATCCCGGCTTTCGGAAGCGGACCGGGCTGCACTGCGGGAGCTGGCGCAGCCGCTGCTGGAGGAGCTGACGGCGGAGCTG
>CAZSAF010000133.1:0-5125 GCA_964604605.1 uncultured Lachnospiraceae bacterium | reverse complement strand
GGAGAATGGGGACGGGTGATTTTCTGGATCCGATTATCAAACGTTAAAAATGGCATTTGAATCGAGATTTTAACATTTTTTATTTCAAAATTAGAATTCGAATGGATATTACCCCGTATTTGTGTTATACTGATACCAGTTCCATTCATTTTTGAAACGCAGTAACGGAGTAGGGAGGGATTGCCTTGAAAAACGCGACCGTCAGAGTGGAAAGCATTGAAATCAAAAATTTCAAGAATGTGGGATATGGGTATCTGCACTTTGAGAGCTCCAAAAAGGGATATCAATCGAGCATTCTCGGCCTATACGGACAAAATGGCTCCGGAAAAACAGCTTTGATTGATGCCATGGAGCTGTTGAAGCTTGCACTTTCCGGAAAGGCTGTTCCTTCTTATTTTGCGGACTATATCCAGGTAGATTCCGCCGCCGCCTCTATGAAATATGAGTTTAAGGTTCAGAATCTGAGTGAACAAAGCGCCTATTCCGTGTTTTATGAAGTGAGTCTTCGCCGCGATGAAGATGATGCCGAGCAGAACACAGCGCAGTTTACGGACAACACCAAGTATAAGGTAACCCTCTTTGATGAGGTACTATCCTATTCTTACGAATGTAACGGAAAAAAGATCCGCATGTCTCCCGTCATCGATACGCGGACGGCAGATGATGTGGTGTTTCTTCCGGCAGCCAAATACCGCACACTGATCGGTAAGGACAGAGGAGTGGCAACCAAACTGCTTGCAGTGAAGCAGATTGCCCGCTCCACCTCACGCTCCTTCCTATTTTCAAAAGATCTGCTCGACACAGTTCGTGAAAACTGTACAGAGGATTTCCATCGATTTCTGATAGAAAGTCTTGTTCTGTTTGGCAATTTTGAACTGTTTGTAATCAATACTGCCAATACAGGACTGATCAGCATGAATACACTGCCGCTTGCATTTAACTATGCCGAAAACGGGAAGGCTGCCATTGGAAATATTCTCATCGGGCTCAATGAGCCATCTGTGATCCCGGAGAAGGCTGTGAGTGTTGTCTATAAAGTAATTGACAGTATGAATATTGTCTTGAAACAGCTGGTTCCCGGCCTAACGATCTGTGTGAAAGATCAGGGGGCGCAGCTATTGCCCAATGGGACGCCCGGGCATCGCATTCAACTGACGTCCGGTAAAAATAGCAAAGAGATCCCTTTGCAGTACGAATCAGAGGGAATCAAAAAGCTGATATCCATTCTGCAGCTTTTGATTGTTGTGTACAATAACCCTTCTATGACGGTCGCCATTGATGAGTTGGATTCCGGGATCTTTGAATATTTGCTGGGAGAGCTGCTTCGCATTTTGGCTGAAAAGGGGAAAGGGCAGCTGATTTTTACCTCACATAATCTGCGCCCTTTGGAAACACTGGAGAAGAGCTGTATTGCCTTTACGACAACCAATCCCAATAACCGGTATATCCGGATGAGCAATGTAAAGGCAAGCAACAATCTGCGGGATTTCTACTACCGCGATATTATTCTTGGGGAACAGAGCGAGCCGGTTTATGAGCCAACAAACAATAGTGAAATCGCACTGGCATTTAGAGAGGCAGGTGTACGGAATGTCACGTAAAAAGATTCTTTTCGTCATTGTAGAAGGCCCTTCGGACGAAGAAGCTCTTGGTGTGATTCTAAACCGTATTTATGCCAGCAACTCGGTTTATGTGCATGTTATGCACTGTGACATCACAACGGAACTGGGTGTGAAACCGGAGAATATTGTTGCAAAAATAGGCAATCTTGTCCGGAACTATGCCGGGAGAGCATTCCGGCAGGGGGACTTCAGCAAGATTATTCATATTGTGGATATGGATGGTGCATTTATTCCAGACGATCACATTATTGAGGATGTAGGAAAAGAAAGGCCTTTCTATCAAACGACAGAGATTTGTACAAACAATAAAACCGGCATTGAAAAGCGAAATAGCCGTAAACGAGAAAATTTGAATCGTTTGGTCTCCACATCGAAAGTATGGAAAATTCCCTATCAGATTTATTATATGTCCTGTAATCTTGACCACGCCCTCTACGGAAAGCTGAACAGTACAAATATCGAAAAAGAAAAGGATGCTTTTCTTTTTGCGGGGAAATAAAAGGATGACATTCCGGCTTTTTGGATTTTATTCAAAGCTCAACATTTGCCGTCATAGATGACTATATAAAGTCATGGAACTATATCCGGAAAGATTTGCGCTCTCTGGAACGCCATACAAACTTTGGGCTTTGTTTTGAGGGGGAGGATTGAAGCACATATCCAAAAGAATGGAATGAAGCTGGAGGGACACCGGAAGCAGGAACGGGAGTTGATTTATCTGCATGAAAGCTGTATTTGCGGACCAATGATGCGTTTTTGCTGTAAAAGAAATCGGTAGCCACGGCGATCGAATTAGAGTAGGGGCGTAATGCAGGCTCGGTAATTATACGGTTTCAGATTATTGGCCTTAGCGGTCTCTGCTGTATATTACGCATGAGTAGATCATCGGCCCGGGGATCCTATGGATTGTGTCAATCATCGCGAAGTTTTTCCTGATACAAAAGCTGTAGGGCGACTGCCCGATGGATGAGACAGTAAAAACAAAATGATGGATAAAGGAAAAGGCTGCCGATAACATGAAAACGGCAGCCTTTTGCATGATAAATTAAAATTGAAAACCGTGAATGTAATCCATGAATGATGTAAATGTGCGCCGGGCAATTGCCTATGCCATCAATAATGAGGATATTATTACGGCAGCTTACGATGGTGTTGGCGATTCTGCCCATTCGCACATTTCCAGAGGCTCGTTTGGCTATGATCCCCAATACGATGACAACGATTTGTATGCCCAGGATGTGGAACAGGCGAAAAGCCTTTTAGCGGAAGCTGGATATGGCGATGGACTGACACTTCAAATGGTGGCCAATAATGACACTCAGGTGACTTCAGCTTGCGGACTTCTGATTAATATGCTGGCCAATGTAGGAATTACGCTGGAAGTTCAGCAGTATGATGAGGCTACGGTAGCAGATATTTGTACCAATGAGGATAACTGGGACATTTACTACAATACGTACTATATGAGTGGAGATCCCTTGTCTACGCTGCAGCTGTGCACCTATAGCCAAAATGGTGTGATTGGCGGGAGCAACTATTCCCGCAACAAGGGGTTGGATCGGGCAGATGAATATGATCAGATTTTGGAAGAAGCTGCTAGGACTACGGATAGTGACGCCCGCGCCGAGCTGTATCATGAACTGCAGGCGATTAATCTGGATCAAATGTGGTTCTATCCGATCCGCAATACAGGCAACATTGCTCTGATGAAAGAAAATATTGATGGTTACTGGGTGAGTGGAGCACGTGCGTGCTATGAAAAAATTGTTGTAAACTGATAAGAGCAAGGCCTGCAGTACCGCGAGACTTTTCAATGTGCTGCAGGCCATCTAAGGGACAAGGAGACCCAATATGCCAAAGCGTTTTTTTCGCGTTTCCCCAGAGTCTGTGGGAATCCCCAGTCAATCAGTGGAACGTTTGCTGGATTTTCTAGAGAGTGGTGTGACGGAACCCCATGGCTTGATGATTCTGCGCCATGGTAATATATGTGCAGAAGGTTGGTGGAATCCCTATGCTCCGGGAATACCCCATGATTGCCGTTCCCTCAGTAAAACCTTTGCCGGAACAGCGGTAGGGCTGGCAGTGACGGATGGGGTACTTTCGCTGGATGACCGAGTGGTGGATTTTTTCCCAGAATTCGCTCCTCCTATTGTCAGCGAAAGGCTCTCTCGCCTGAAAGTCCGTCACCTTCTCAGCATGACCGTGGGAATGGAATATGAATCTCTGTTTGGCGAAAACTGGATTCAGCATTTTTTGGAGGTTCCGGTGGTGTATGAGCCGGGAAGTATGTTCATGTATAATTCCAAGGGAACCAGTATATGCTGTGCGATTATCAGAAAGGTAACAGGACTTTCCGTTTTGGACTACCTGGATCAACGACTGTACCAAAAAATCGGGATTCGAGGCACGAACCAAAAGTGGATGAAGCTGCCGGGCGATATTGAGATGGGAGGAGGTAGCTTGTTTGCTACCACGGAGGATGTTCTGCGTCTGATGAAGTTGTACCTGGACGGCGGCGTATGGGAGGGAAAGACAATTCTTTCTCTGGAATTTGTCCGGTTGGCAACCACTGCGCAAGTGGATAACTCAAAATCCTCGGATCCCAAATATCTGCGAAAAAAGGAACAGACTTGTGGGTATGGGTATCAGATGTGGATGTGTTCTCCGGAAGGTGTATACCGGGCGGATGGAGCTCAGGGGCAGTTGGGGATTGTGTTTTCTCACCAGGATATGGTTGTAGCCATGCATCAAAACTGTGATGACAGCGAAATTGTACAGCGTTACTTGTATGAGGAATTCCTGCCCACATTAGTTGATTCTCCACTGCCGCCAAATCCGGAAGGAGAAGAACACTTACGGCGGAGGATGGAACGCCTTTGCCTGCCTCGTGTTCCCTTTTCTCCGGAGTCACCATGGCAGTATAAGGTGCAGGGAAGGGAATATTGTGTCAAAAAAGGTCGCTTTACTTTTTTTCGCCGGTTTGAAAACCATGGATCCTGGAAAACCGTGACGGAAGGAATTGAAAACTTTTCTTTCCAGTTTCTCCCCCGGGAATGTGCGATTTCTTTCTGGGAGAATCGGAATCCACATCAGGTGATAGTCGCTTTGGATGGTAGTCTGCGGTGGAATATTCTTCCTTCCAGAGAGCATTTTATGGAGGAGGCACTGTTTAGCGGAGCGTGGATACAGGAAGACACCTTTGAAGTTCGAGCTAGATGGGTGGAGTGTACCCGTGAACGGACGGTACAGTTTCGTTTTGTATCCGAATGGGAGGTGGAAATTTCCTGTTTTCTGTCCCAAGATGCCAGTTCTTTTGGTAGAGGTCCCGACAGTGAGATTTTACCACATCCAGAGCAGGCTATAGCGCTAGCAGAAAAATAGCAGGATTGTAAATAGAGCAGAAATATTGAAGAATAGGTAGTTCTAGGCAAGGATCTGAGTAGCTTGTTTCAGTTATTCAGGTCCTTAAAATTTCTTTAAAAGAGAAGTGTTAGTACCTCTAG
>CAZSAF010000132.1:0-7834 GCA_964604605.1 uncultured Lachnospiraceae bacterium | reverse complement strand
ACTGCTGCCGGATGCCGGCGCCGCAGCGGCCGGTGGCACCGGAGGTCAGATATCCCTTTTCAATGAGCAGTACATCCGTAATGCCCCGCTTGGCCAGCTCAAAGGCGGTGGCGCAGCCCACAATGCCGCCGCCGATAATCACCACGTCGTACGCTTTTTTCACAGCTCCTCACCTCCTTCGGAATGGGCGTCAGCCAGAATGCCCATGGAAACCGGCTTGAAGGGCGGCCGGGTGGTGGGAATCAGAATCTCCTCCATGGGGATATGGTAGTAGGCGGACAGCTCCTGGGCGATGAGCGTCTGGCAGGTCCGTCCCTGACAGGGGCCCATGCCGGCCCGGGTCATCCGCTTAATCTCATCCAAAGTGCGGCAGCCGCTCTCAATACATTCCCGGATTTTCTCCCGGGTCAGCTCCTCACAGCGGCAGAGGATGGTGGTTTCGTCACGCATCTGCTTCACCTCCCACGCGGATATTTCGGATTTCCATGGCCAGATCCCGGGGCACTGCCACGGAGACCAGCCAGGTCTGGTTCTTCTTCCCTCCGGAGACCTTTACCACCGGGTAACGGCCCCGGATCACACCGGCCCGGTCCAGGCACTGTACCTCCTGGCCCGGCTGAGGCACCGGCAGAAATTCGTAGGGCAGCTGCACCAGGGCGGTGTCCTCCCCGTAGGTCAGGTCCACCACAAAGATGGCCAGGCCGGGGCATTGGCCCACGCAGATACCGCAGCCAATGCAGCGGTCAAAGTCGATCTGCGGTGTGGCGTTGATGTCCGGGGCCACCTGAATGGCGCCCTTGGGACATGCCTGGGAGCAGGGGTTGCAGGGAATATTTTGAAAACACTCAGCGATTGCGACCGCCCCTTTGGCCAGACGGCTTTCCGGGGGCAGTACCCGGGAGAGGTCCTCCCGAGTGGGAATTCCATCCTGTATCAGCATGTGGCTTGTTCCTCCCTCCATTTGGACATTTTGGCGAGACCGGCCCGGATCTTTTCACCGGCAGGGCCGCTGCGCAGCTCCTCCAGCTCCTGACGGGCCATCCGGCACTGTTCCTCCGCTTCCTGGGGCTGGTAGCCCAGGGCTGCCGCGGCGGCGTATCCGGCCAGCCGGCCCTCCACCATGGCAGAGGAGGCCTCCTCAATGCCGGAGGTGTCGCCGGCGGCGTAGATTCCCGGTACGGTGGTTTCCAGGTTTTCCGAGACCAGCGGCACGTGGCCGGAGAGCTCCCGGATATAGGCCATCTTACAGCCTGCCTGCCAGCACAGCTGGGAGAGGGGGGCCAGGCCCACGGCCAGGCAGAGGGTGTCGCAGGGGATCTCCTCCTCGGTTCCGGGAACCGGCTGCCAGGCTTCGTCCAGGCGGCAGATGGTGACGCCCTCCAGGCTTTCGCTGCCGTAGGCTTCCTTTACCGTGTGGCCGGTGAGAATGGGGACGCCGGCCCGGCGCAGCTTGGATGCGTGAACCAGATAGCCGCCGATCCGGGGGGCTGCCTCCACGACACAGGCCACGTCCACCCCTGCCTGCAGCAGCTGGTAGGACACAATCAGGCCAATGTTGCCGGCGCCTACCATTACCACCCGCTGGGCGGGCTTGACGCCGGCTACGTTCATGAGGGTCTGTACCGCGCCGGCTCCGTACACGCCGGGCAGATCATTTCCGGGGAAGGCCAGGAATTTTTCCGAGGCGCCCACGGAGATGATAATCTTTTGGGGACGGATTTTCAGGTGCTGTTTCTGGTACAGGATCGTGACAATGCCATCTTCATAGATTCCCAGGACGGTGGCTTCCGTGAGCAGTTCCACCCGGGGGTTTCCGGCAATATCGGCGATCAGCTTCTGGCCGATCTGGAAGCCGCGGGTGCCGGCGTACTGGCGCTCGGAGCCAAAGAATTTGTGGGTCTGCTTTACCAGCTGGCCGCCGGGCAGATAGTCCCGTTCACAGATCAGGACCTGGGCTCCCAGGGAGGCGGCTGCCTGGGCGGCGCAGAGGCCGGCGGGGCCTCCGCCGATGACTAAGATTTCTACGTCTCGAATCATACCGGTTCCCTCCTTTCCGGACATGCGTCCTGGTCCACCAGGACCTTGCCCCTTCCGTGCTGCTCCTCCACCACCATGCCCGCTTCCACCCGGGTCACGCAGACCCGCACGTTGGGCTCTCCGTTGACGGTCATAAAGCAGGATGAGCAGTTGCCAATGGCGCAGAACAGCCCACGGGGGCGGTGAAGCTCCGGGCTGGTGCCCAGCTTCCGAATGCCGGCGGCATGGAGAGCGGCGGCGATGGTTTCGGTGGTGTATCCCTCCACCTCCTGGCCGTTGTAGGTAAAGGTTACCTTCTCCCCCCGCTGAAACTGCAAAATCGGGTGTTGCTCCATTCTCATAGAAACCCCTCCTCAGAAGATTTTTTCAAGAGATTTATTTTCGGAAACCTGCTTCCGGTATTGTCCGGGTGTCAGGCCGGTAACGGATTTGAAGGCCCTGGCAAAGGAGGAGCAGTTGATGTACCCCACCTGCATGGCCACATCCAGGATGCGGTAGCGGGTGGTGGCCAGAATCTCCTTGGCTTTGTCAATGCGGACCATCTGTAGATATTCGCTGGGCATACAACCCACCCTGCGTTTAAACCAATCGGTATAGTAGGACGCATTGTAATTTTCCAGCGCTGCCAGCTTGGCAATGCTCACCGGCTCCGCATAGTTTTCGTGCATGTACCGGAGAGAGGGCAGGCGATGCCATTCCACAAACTTATCGTACAGGTAATAGAAAAGGTAGCGAAGGGATTCCCGGCTGGTATCGGAGCAGTCAATTTCCTGTTTGATCAGGCAGACCAGCGGCTCCAGGCGGGAGTCAATGTCCAGTACGCAGTTTTCGGATAGGAATACCAGATCGGACGATTTGACCATCTCCACCGGAATGTTCAGCGTCAGGGCTGTTCCCGGACAGACGAATTCGTGGAGGACGCCGGGGGGCACAAAACCGATTTGGCGTGACGTCAGATTGTAAGCGCGACCCAAGAATTTTATGTAGAAGGTTTGCCGCAGCGGTAAGATAATGTGGGCATGCTCATGGGAATGCACCTGAATATTTACAGAAGAATTAATGGTAAAGCTGGAAATGACGGACAAAATCAGGGCCTCCTTCCTGAAACGACTTACACCGGTGGCGCATATAGGCTTTTTACAGCAAAATCTTTTTTTATTGTAGCACAAAAATAAGGATAAAGTGTGCAGAATCTCAGGTATAGTCGTACATAATTCGCAGGTTGACATTTATTCTGAAAAATATACAAGAAAGAACTTGGATAAGAAAGAAAAATAGAGTATAATACCTTTACCCGATACTTTTGAAACTGATCGGAAGCCGAAAAAGCAAAAGGTCCAGAAGAAAGGGGAATGAACTATGCAGATCACAGATGTACGTTTACGAAAGATAGCCAAGGAAGGAAAGCTAAAGGCAGTCGCTTCCATTACATTGGACAATGAGATGGTCGTCCACGATATTAAAATCATTGAAGGGGAGAAGGGCCTGTTTATTGCCATGCCCAGCAAGAAGTCCCTGGACGGAACCTTCCGGGATATTGTGCATCCCATTAAGACGGAGACCCGGGAGCGCCTTCAGGCAGTTATCCTGAAGCGGTATGAAGAGATGGGCGAGGCGGAAGCAGAGTGATGGATTTTCCCAAAACAGAGGAGGGGCCGCAGAGCAGAGGGATCTGTTCTGCGGCCCCTCTTTTGGGGCAGGAAAACCGTGTCAGCCATTCTCGGCTTTCCTCCACGTGAGCAGCAGAGCGGAGTTGACAATGACCAGCACGGAGCCGGCGTTGTGGACCAGCGCCCCCATCACCGGGTTGAGAATCCCCGTGATGGCCAGGGCAATGGCCAGGAAGTTCAGCCCCATGGAAAAGCACAGGTTGCAGCGGATGGTCACCATCATCCGCTTGGACAGGGCCACCAGATGGGGCAGCTCCTTCACCTCATCGTCCACCAGGGCAATGTCCGCCGCGTCCACGGCAATGTCGCTGCCCACGCCGCCCATGGCAATGCCCACATTGGCCTTTTTCAGGGCCGGGGCGTCGTTGATGCCGTCCCCGATCATGCAGACCGCTTCCCTGTTTTTCTGGTATTCCTCAATGTGGCGGAGCTTATCCTCCGGCAGGCAGCCGGCGTGGACCTCGGAAATGTGCAGCTGGCCGGCAATGGTGCGGGCAGCGTTTTCGTGGTCTCCGGTGAGGAGCACCGGCTGGACCTTCAGCTGCTGCAGCCGGCGGATCATATCCGCGCTTTCCTCCCGGACTGTGTCGGAGAGGGTGACGGTGCCGGCCAGCCGGCTGTCCGCCGCCACATAGATGACCGTGCAGCCCCGGGCCAGATCCTGGTCCACCGAGTCCTGTACAGCCTCCGGCACGGCAATCCCCTGCTCCTCCATCATCTCCCGGTTACCGGCCAGCACCGCCTGGCCCTCCACCACCGCGGAGACCCCGCGGCCGGGAATGATATGGAAATCCTGGGCAGGCGGGACCGGATCCGGGTTTTCCTGCCGGTAGCAGCGGAGCACGGCCTTGCCCAGGGGATGTTCGGAAAGCTGCTCCGCAGCGGCACAGAGGGTATAGAGCTGTTTTTCCGTAAAATCGCCGCAGGTGCTCCGGACGTGTATCACCTGGGGGGTTCCATAGGTCAGGGTGCCGGTTTTGTCAAAGGTGATCCGGGTGACCGTTGCCAGCCGCTCCAGGGCATCCCCTTCCCGCACCAGAAAGCCGTGGCGGGTGGCATTGCCGATGGCGGCCATAATGGCGGTGGGGGTGGCCAGCACCAGGGCGCAGGGGCAGAATACCACCAGAACGGTAACGGCCCGGATAATCTGGCCGCTTAAGATCCAGGTGAGGGCCGCCGCAGACAGGGCAATGACCACAATCCAGGTGGCCCACCGGTCTGCTAGCCCCACAATCTTGGCCTTTCCGGCATCGGCGGACTGTACCAGCCGGATCATCCGCTGGATGGAGCTGTCCTCCCCCACCCGGTCCGCTTTCATCTCAAAAGCGCCGAACTGGTTGACGGTGCCGCTGCTCACCGAATCCCCCACGGTTTTGTCCATCGGAAGGGATTCCCCAGTCATCACTGCCTGGTTGATGGAGGTCTGGCCGCTGAGGATGACGCCGTCCACCGGGACCGTCTCTCCGGGGAGCACCCGCAGCACATCCCCCACCTGTACCTGTTCCGCCGGGATGATCCGCTCGGTACCGCCTGTGAGCACCCGGGCGGTCTGGGGCGTCAGATGCACCAGCTTTTCAATGCCGGCCCGGGCCCGGGCCACGGTCAGGTCCTCCAGGAGGCCGCCCAGCTGCATGATAAACGCCACCTCACCGGCCGCAAAATCTTCTCCAATGCAGACGGAAGCAATGAGGGCCAGGGATACCAGCACGTCCGCCTTAATGTCGAAGGCTGTGACCAGGCCGATGATGGCTTCCAGGATAATGGGGATGCCGCAGAGGATAATGGCTACCCAGGCCGCGTCAAAGGGAAGGGGAACCAGGTCAAAGATGCTGACCAAGAGACTGATGCCGGAGAACACCAGCAGCACAATGTCCTTTTTGGTCCCTCCCAGTTCCAGAAATTGCTCCAGTTTTTCCATAAGTTGCTTCATTTTCCGCCTCCTGTATACCTATAGGGGTATATGCGTATTATACCAATAGGGGTATAGGTTGTCAAGAGGGCGCAAAAAGAAGCCGGAGGAAAAGGCCCCGGCTCAGGTCAGGTTGGCAAAGCGCTCTACCGCTTTGGTAAAGTTTTCAATGGTCTTGTCTGCGTCCCCGTGCTCAATGCCGTCCCGGACGCAGTGGCGGATATGGCCCTCCAGCACCACCTGGCCCACCCGGTGCAGGGCGGATTTGGCGGCGTTGATCTGGGAGAGGATGTCCTCACAGGGAATATCCTCATCCACCATCCGGTCAATGGCCTGGACCTGCCCGATGATTTTTTTCAGTCTGCGGTGAAGGTTATCCGCATCCATACACTGTCTCATACTGAATCCCTCCTGCGCCGCCGGCCTGGGGAACGAACAGCGCACTCCGTTGCCTGCGGTGGTTGATGCGGCTATTATAGCCCGGCCCGGCGGGGCTTGTCAAGCGGCGGGCCGGTGCAGCATTTTGGCACTGTAGGTTGAGTGCGATGGAAACGATCATCTCCTGTGAAAAAACCGGGCAGAGGTTTTCTCTGCCCGGCAGTGAAAGGGAGCGCTTCCCTTTTCTTTTTTGGTAAGGGTGGATTACACAATCCCCTGATCTTCCATGGCCACCACAATTCTCTCCGCTGCGGCCAGGTTGGCGCCGGCAATCAGGTCACCCTCCATGCCGTACTTCTTGGCGGCGTTGGAAATGTTGGTGAAGATATTGTTCATAATCACATGCAGTCTCTCATCCACTTCATCGGCCGTCCAGGAAAGCTTCATGGCGTTCTGGCTCATCTCCAGGGCGGATACGGCTACGCCGCCGGCGTTGACAGCCTTGGAGGGGGCAATCACCCACTTGTGCTCCTTCAGGTAGTCAATGGCGTCCAGGGTGGTGGGCATGTTAGCAACCTCAATCAGCGTGGTGCTGTGGCCTTCCTCCACCATGCGCTGAGCATCCTCCAGATGGATATCGTTCTGGGTGGCGCAGGGCATGTAAACGTCTGCCTTTACGCGGCCCCAAGGCTTCTGGCCCGGGAAGAACTCCACGCCGTACTTATCCGCATAATCCTGCACACGGTCGCGGCGGGAATCCCGCATCTCCACCATGTAGTCCAGCTTGTCGCCGATGACGCCGTTGGGATCGTAGATGTAGCCGTCCGGACCGGACAGGGCCACAACCTTGCCGCCCAGCTCCGCAATCTTGCAGGCAGCGCCCCAGGACACGTTGCCGAATCCGGACAGGGCAAAGGTGGTTCCCTTTACATCCCGTCCCAGGGATTTCAGCAGCTCCTCCGCAAAGTAAACGGCACCAAAGCCGGTGGCCTGGTTGCGGCCCTGGCTTCCGCCGGCGCTGATGGGCTTGCCGGAGAGGGCACCATTGTCAAATTCGCCAACGATTCTCTTATAATATCCAAACATGTAGCCGATTTCCTTGGTTCCGCAGCCCAGGTCGCCGGCGGGGCAGTCCAGGTTGGGGCCAATGTGCTTGTACAGGCCCAGAACGAAGGACTGGCAGAAGCGCATCAGCTCCGCCTCAGATTTTCCCTTGGGGTCAAAGTCGCTGCCGCCCTTGCCGCCGCCGATGGGAAGGCCGGTGAGGGAGTTTTTGAACATCTGCTCAAAACCCAGGAATTTCAGGACGCTGAGGTTGACCGTGGGATGGAAGCGGATTCCGCCCTTGTACGGCCCAATGGCGCTGTTAAACTGTACACGGAAGCCGCGGTTTACCTGGGTCTGGCCCTGGTCATCCACCCACGGCACCCGGAAGGTGGCAATTTTTTCCGGTTCGCAGAGACGTTCCAGCAGAGCGATTTTGCGGTAGCGGTCCTCATTGGGCTCGATCATAGGCCGCAGGGACTCCAGCACCTCTTTGACAACCTGCAGAAATTCCGGTTCATGGGAATCCTTTTCGGAAACTTTTGCAAGAACCTCATCTACGTAAGACATAACTTTTATCCTCCTGGAATAATTTGTGCGGGTGTTCCTTCACCCGGTTCCGTACCTACTATAACGCGAAATCGCCGGATTGTCACGAACGGATTTAAAAAAAATATGAAGAAATATCTTCTATATTAAAGAAAAAACAACCTCTGACGAAAGATTGGTTACCATGGGAGCGGGAAGCCGGAAAGATGGGTTGCAAAAGCCGGCGTCTTATAATATAATGAGCTTC